>CAIWCL010000326.1 GCA_903911205.1 uncultured bacterium | reverse complement strand
CTCGGCCTCCTGCATTTCCAACCAGAGGTCGTTGCCCTCGCGGGTGCGCTCGCCGACGCCGGCGAACACCGAGTAGCCACCGAAGTTACGGGCGACGCGAGCGATCATCTCCTGGATGACGACGGTCTTGCCGACGCCTGCGCCACCGAAGAGACCGATCTTTCCACCGCGGACGAACGGGCAGAGAAGGTCGATGACCTTAATGCCGGTCTGGAGGATTTCGGTCTTCGGATTGAGTTCGACGAATTCCGGCGGCTCGCGGTGAATCGGCGAGGTCTTGGTCGCAGCGACTGCGCCGCGCTCATCGACCGGTTGGCCGAGGAGGTTAAACACGCGGCCGAGGACTCCTTCACCGACAGGCACGCGCACTGGCGCGCCAGTGTCGACGCAGGGGTCGCCACGCTTGACACCGTCGGTCGATGCGAGCGCGACGCAGCGGACTTGACCGCCACCGAGGTGCTTCGCGACTTCACCGACGAGGAGCATCTTCTGGCCCTTCGTCTCGAAGTTGATGTGAACGGCGTTGTAGATCTCGGGCAGATCCGACTCTGGGAACTGCGCATCGAAGGTCGATCCGATGACCTGAATGACGGTGCCGGTGCTGGCCATGGGGGCTCCAAATGTGCTCGTCGACCTCTGCGGGAATCGCGTCGGTCCGAGCGCTGCGTGAGGTGTCTTTCGATGACGTGCGAAGGTCTCCATGCTCGCCGCGCGTCCCGGTTGGGACTTCGTGACGGATTTCACGGAGGGTCGAGAAGATAGCGGCTCCGACGAAAGGCTGCAAAGCCGAGGTGGCGCTAGAACAGCGATTTTCGGACGTCGACTCGGAGATGTAGGGAGCGCTGTGCGTGTGTACCGGGCAACGCGGGCGCATCAGCCGCGGGCGTCGAGCGTGCGACCAACCGAGAGTCCGGTGGCCACTTCGACTCGGTCGGCTGCGCGCGTGTACATCGCGTACCCGGCGGGAGCCGTTGGTCGCGCGGTCGGGCTCGACGGGGCCTCAAAGCCGGCACCTTGCCCGACGGGCGAGTCGACCTGTCCAGCCACCATCGATGCGAGATTTGGGGCGATCGCATCAGGACGGCGACCGATGCGCATCGGATTTGCGTCCGCGGTCTGCCGCGCAAGCGGGGGCACAATCATGCCCGAAGCGGACAGCGATCCTGGGGCGGGAGCCGCGGTGGAATTTGAAGTTGCCTGCGAGGGGCGCTGCGCCGGGCGCGCGCCATTTGCGTGGTTCGTGTAGGCGGCGGTCGCCTGCGCAGCGCGGAAGTTGATTGGTGAAAGCGAGTCCATTCGCGTCGAGGAAGATACCAATCGTCGCGCCTGTTGTTCGTTCAACGAACGACTCCTGCGCACATGCGACCGAGTTTTTTCGAGTCCTCGGCAGGTCTTGCCGCTTCCCGCGCGTTATCGAGCCGCAGAGTCTTACTCGCGATCGCTGAGTTCGTCGACGGATCGGTCGAGTGCACGAATCGTCACGTCTTCCTGCAGTCTGGCCCAACGATCAGGACTGTCGGAGGCTTCTGCAAGCAACTCAGTTGCTGCGCGAGCAAGTGCGACGGTGGCGCGATCTTCCGCGGGCAACTTCGGCAGCACGTTTTCGAGTCGATCCACGAGCTCGTCATAGCGCGCCGTTGCAACGAGTTCTTCGCGACGGGCACGATCATCGAACGCGGTTCGTCGCGCGGTTTCGAGAAGCACGCTTGTCGCATAGAGCGCTTGTCGATCATCAGAACTCAACGACGCGAGTTGCATGGATTGCTCGGATGGAGGAGCGACACGCGCGATGGTGCTCGGAAGAAGCGCGCCGCTGCGCAGGATTTCGCCGGGCCCAAGAGGAGCGAGCGACGCGGGGCCGTTGCCGGAGCGGAAGAACAGTGTGGCCCCCGCGACGGCAGCGAGTACCGCGGCTGCGGCCGCGATACGCGGCAGCCATCGGCGTCGATGTTCAGCGCCAACGGCTTCGAGAACTCCCGCGCGGAACGCGCGAAGATCGATCGGAGTGGAGGCGAACTCCTCGTCGATTTCCGCGACGTCTGCGTCGAGCGCGGAGCGCAACGAGCGATCGAGATTCTCCGCGCGTTCGACGAGTGTGCGGCATTTCGCGCAGCCAACAAGATGCGTGTCCGCCTCGAATCGCTCTGCCCGTGCGAGTTCGTCATCGAGATACGCGGAAAGCACGGCCTTCATCCCCGTACAGTCGATGTGTGTACGAATGCGATCGTGCATGTCGTCGCGCGTATGGGATCGGGCATCGTCTCGATGAAGTTGCATGGCGTTGTACCTCTGTCTTTCGTCGTTTCCCGTGAAACTGCGTTCGGGATCACTTCGGTCGTCACTCAGCGCGTCGCTTCGCTTCACGCGCGCGCTGTGGATTGAATTCGCTTGGTCGCGCGGACGTGCTTACGCCGTCCGCATCTTCAGTCTTGGTGGCCTCGTCGCCCTCGAGTTCCCCGAGGAGTGCAAGGCGTGCGCGATTGAGGCGGCTCATCACCGTGCCGATCGGAACGCCGAGGTGTTCGGCAATCGCCTCGTAGGACAAACCTTCGTTCACGCGAAGCATGATCATCGCGCGTTTCTCTGGATCGATCCGTTCCAGTGCCGCTGAAATGCGAGACACATCTTCACGACGTTCGACATCGACTTCGGGTGCGGTGGCGCGGACATCATGCGCGGTCCCCGATTCATCGATCAGCGTCCAGGTGCGCTTCTTACGCCGAATGAGACTGATCGAGAGGTTCGTGACGGTGGAACGCATCCAACTCGAAATCGCGGGCTCACCGCCAATGGGCGGGTGCTTCCACAATCGAACAAACGCTTCCTGCACGATGTCCTCAGCGCGCTGCCGATCGCGGCAAATGCCGAAACTGAGACGGACGAGTCCGGGAGTCAGGCGGGTCACCCAATGCGCCAAAGCGCGCTCGGTGATCGGCTTTCCCACCGTGCCTGCAATCGACGTTGCGGGGGGCAGCGTGGCGGGGTCGCCGAAAGGTTGCTTTGACGGGAGATCCGGCACTTGGAACTCGCTTCTACCGCCTGTGGCGGCCGACCAATGACGCACTGCCGTTTGGAGCCATTCCGGAGAAAGCCGTGAAAACGGTCGACCTCCGAGTGGGCGCGGGCGCGCAAAGAAACAGGACGTACTTTCGCAGGGTTAGGCTCTGTCTGACGGATCCGCCGGGCTTCAATCCGCGCGGCATCCCGATTGGCCATGATCCGCCCTTGTCGGCTTCGACTCACCGTATCGCTGCGGATACGGCTTCGTCTCGCCTCCTTGCCACTCGGGCGCCGACGCGGATTTCGGGCCCTCGGCGATCCGTCAGACAGAACCTAGTCGGGCGTGTAGCCGTAAGTCTTCGCTGATTCCACGGTTGGACGAGATCGCTGGTCAAGTTTCGGGTCGAGATCGGTCGTTTGCGGTGTCTCGACGGTCCCCGGAAATGGTTGGCCATTCGCTCCAAGGAGTGTGAGTGCCGCGGGAAGTTCCGCGCTCCACCAGAGGTTCGCGCCGAGCACGAAGCCTGTCGAGTTTGCGCCCTCCGCGACGACAGCGATTTGGCGCAGTGCGCCAGGCGCCCACGTGACGAGGCAGTCACTCATCCGAAGTGAGGCTCCTGGGCGACCACTTGGAGGGAGGGAGATTCGGTAGATCTCCTCGTGGGCGTCGCGGAGCGTGACGTTTCGAACCGACGCATCTGCGACGCTTCCAAGATCGAGGAAACGGTGGACTCCACCGAGCCGGATATTGGTGATGGTCAAAAAGCGGACAAGCGGTTCGCGCGGTGCGGTCGTGGGAGCAGTTCCCGTTGCGGATTGCTCGACAGGCGAAGGGTTTGTCGTGGGACTTGTGATCGCTCCGTCGTCGCCGTTGATGGTGTCCTTGCTTGTCGCAGGAACGGTTGCGCGCTCGGCGGGTATTTCGCTCGCGGAGAGCGATGTGCCGATTTCGAATGCCGACGCGAACGGTCCCGCAATCTGCGACTTTTCGATCAACGTGCTCCAGACGCGCCCTTCGAGACGGATTGCGGCTTTCGGCGTGATGTCGGTGCGAGCGACGATTTGCACATCGGAGATCGTGACCGACTCGCTGTCGCTGATGGTGATCGCAGTTGCCGCAGGATTCTCGACGCGGCACCGTCGAATCGCGAGGTCCTTGACGCCCCGCGCAACAATGCCTGATTCTTCCGCGAGTCCCTTTGGTCCAACGATCAGCACGTCTTCGATCGCGATATCCACGGACGCGCCAGGCTTGGTGGACTCAATCAGAATGCCTGCGCGCCGCGGTGAGCGCGAAAGAACTCGCTCGATCCGGATATGTCGGCAGTCGACAAGCTTGATCGATTCGCGATCCGCAGCGACTTCGGCGAGTTGGTTCGGCCCGACAGAGCGAATGATGATTGGCGCAAATGGCGAGCCGGCGACCCCGGTGAAGGTGGCGGGGAGGTGGACGCCCTGTGCAAGCACAATCTCGTCGCCTGGCTTCAGTTTCGGTCCGAGCGTTTCCCAGGTACTCCCGGGCGGCACGAAGTAGCGCCCAGCAGACGCGGGTTGCGCGAGAAAGAGGACAACGGCAGCACTGGCCGCGATAAGGAAGGACCGAAGCGGAAGCATCGCGATATTGTCGCGTGCCTAGATCGCGCGGTCGAGCGGGCTCGCGCAAAAGCAGCGCAAGATGGAGGAATTCTCGTCAATTTGCACCGCGCCAGACTCGACATGCGCAGGTCGAAGGACGGTCGTTCCCGCGGGAGCGTCGAATTCGCCAGACGCGGTTTTCCAACGTGCGCGGCCTGCAAGCGTCATCCACACTTCGGGGACGCCTGTCTCCTCGATTGGGATGCTCGTCGCCGTGAGTGCGTCGAGCCACTCGATGGTGAAGAAGTCGCATCGGCAGAGGCGGCGAGTGCTCATTCCGCCAGCCACAAGCGGTTCGACTGCACCGAACGGCACGAAACCCGGGCGACCATCTGACTGTGCTGCCCCGAATTTCATGGAGGAAAACGCTGCTTCGAGGTGGAGCGGCCGTCTTGGATCGTTGCGATCCCAATCCCAAACGCGGAAGGTGGTGTCGCTTGGCGTCTGTACTTCGGCTGCGAGAATGCCCGCGCCAAGCGCGTGGCAGGTGCCGCTCGGGAGATACACACAGTCGCCACGTGCGACAGGGAATGAGTCGAGGTGTTCGAGCGCGCGGCCAGCGGTGACCGCCGCGTGAAATTCCTCTCGCGTTGTCGTTGGGCGAAGACCGCGATAGACGCGCGCACCGGGCTTCGCTGCGAGGATGATCCACGCCTCGGTCTTGAGATGCGCATTTGGATGTGCCTGGACATACGCGCGATCAGGATGTACTTGCACCGAGAGGTTCTCGGCTGCATCCAGAAACTTGATCAGCAGCGGGAAGCCACCGTCAGGCGCGGGCGTTGCAATTCCAAGAAGATCGTCGCGATGGAGTGTGCGAACTTCGCGCAATGTGCGGCCGTTGAACTGGCCGCCGAGCACCATCGACTGTCCGAACTCAATCGAGTCGGGCAGATCGGCGAGTTCCCAACTTTCGCCAATGCGCGTTTCCTCAGCGCCAGATCCTGTCGTCCCAACTTTGCCGGCTTCAGTTCGGCCGTGCTTCGCGGAGGGAAAACCACACTTCCCGAGTTGTGCAAGGAGCGACTCGTCGGGATGCGGTCCCCATGCGCGGGCTTTGTACAGCGCAGCAAATCGGAGTGGGGGCAGCATGTGCGTCGTTCCGTCGTCAGATCGCCATGCCGGTGATCTGTGCTTCGAAGACCAGCTTTCCTCGGACGATGCCCTGCGTCTTTGAGATGAAGCGACGCGGAGTCGCCTCGATCTCCTCGACGAGGATCACGAATTCGTCACCGGGAACAACTTGCCCGCGGAAGCACGCGTCATCGCAACGGAGAAATCCGAGGAAGCCGAGCGCAGGGAAGCGAGTTCGGAAAAGCCAGCTCGCGCATTGCGCGGTCGACTCAATCATGAGGACGCCTGGATACAGCGGACGACCTTTGATGTGGTGCTCGCACCAGAACTCATCCGGACGGACGTTCTTGATGCCCACACATTTGCGAAGATCCTCGCTTGCCCAAACGATACGGTCACATTGCCGCATCGGCCCGGTCTGCGGGAGATACTCGTCGAGTCCACTGCTATCGCAGATCGTCTTGTTGAGATCGATCGCGGTCAGGTCAATCAGATGTTTGCTAGCCACGGTACGTGGGCGGAGTTATTCCGCGCCGTCCTCAGTGCCGCGCATTTCGAGCACTTTCGTGCGGATCTGCTGGGCGATGTCCTTGATGTCCTGCATTGACTTGCGAACGCGCGTGCCAGCGGCCTTGTTGCCACCGACAGCCTTCTTCATGTCATCCTCGACCTCGCGGACCTTGGCGCAGAGTTGCTCGTACAGTTCCATGAATCATCTCCGGGAGAGGGGTGACGGCCCCGACACCACTCCGAGGGCCTGTGAACTCGGTCAAGGTAACGATATTGGGGCGCGAAGTGTCTTCACGACGCCGAGGATCGCACGGAATTGCGGATGGGCGGCGTCGCCGAGGATCTCGTAGCAGGCGCCGAGGACCCCGAATGGGACCGCGCCAGCGCGCTCCATTCGCCGAAAAGCCGGTGAAATCTGGTCGGGGCGCCCCGCAGAAATCGCGTCGGTCAGGAGGTAGGGCTGGCGGCCGCTCGCGAGGAGGTCGAGAACGGTTTGCTGCACGCAGACGTGCGCCTCGACACCTGCGACTAGGACGTCGTCGCAGCGTTGTGCCGTCAGAAGCGCATCGACTTCGGGAATGAGCGCGCTGAACCGGGTTTTCTCGAAGATGTGCGCGTGACCAGCGGCGGCCGAGGCGATTGCGGGGGCGCTCTGCCCGAGCCCTTTGACGTATTGCTCTGTCACGATCGAGGGAAGGCCAAGGATGCGCGCGGCTTCGAGTGCCGTGGCACAGTTGGTCACGACGCGATCACCGTCGAAAATCGTCGGGAGAAGTCGCTCCTGCACGTCAATCACGAGAAGCGCGGTTCGTTCGAGCGAGAGGCGAGGAATGGGCATGGGATCGGTCCGGTCGGCGATGTGCGGCGAAGAGGTTCGCCGATGCGCGGGAAGCGGCGACACTCCGGAAGAGAGAGCGCCGCAGTCAAGGAGGTTCGTGGATTAGACGCGCAGTTCCGCCTTCGCGTGGAGCGCCCCCGCGTGGCGGCGGCGAACGGGTTCGACCACCGTTGCGATGAAGCGATCGACTTGCTCCGGTGCGCGGCCGACGAACGTCGTGGGATCGAGTGCCCCGTCGAGATCAACCTTCGCAAAGAATGGGTCGCGCTTGAGGCGTTCCATCAGATCGTTCAATCGACCGAATCGCTTGACTTCCTCGGCGGCTGCCATCGAGTGCACTCGAATGACTTCGTGGGCTTCTTGACGATCTGCGCCTGCGCGCGTCGCTGCGAGCATGATGTTCTCGCTCGCCATAAACGGTAGTTCTGCCGCGAGATTCGCAGTGACGGTCGCCTCCCAGACAACAAGGCCCTCGGCAACATTCGACATGATGTCGAGCGCGCCATCAAGGGCAAGAAACGCTTCTGGAAGGACCAGGCGACGATTCGAAGAGTCGTCGAGTGTGCGCTCAAGCCATTGCGTCGCGTGTGTTTGCAGCGGATCGTTGACAAGTCCCATGACGAAACGCGAGAGTCCGCACGCGCGTTCGCAGCGCATGGGATTGCGCTTGTACGCCATCGCAGAGGAACCGATTTGATCCTTCTCAAAGGGCTCTTCGATTTCCTTCTTGTTGGCGAGAAGTCGGATGTCGGTCGCGCACTTATGCACGGCGCTGGCAGCGATCGCAAGCGCGGCGACCACTTGCGCGTCGACGATGCGTGGATAGGTCTGACCGCACACCGCGAGCATGCGCTCCGTGGGCCAGCCCAGTTTCGCTGCGAATTTCTGCTCAAGTTCATCGACTCGCGCGCCGTCGCCGTCGAGAAGGCCGAGATAGGACGCTTGTGTTCCCGTCGCGCCGCGGAGACCGCGAAGTCGAAGTGCTTGAATGGCGAACTCCACCTGTTCAAGCGCGATCACGAAGTCTTGCGCCCACAGCGTCGCGCGCTTACCGACCGTCGTTGGTTGCGCGGGCTGAAAGTGGGTAAATCCAAGCGTTGGGAGTGCCCGCCACTTGCGAGCGAAGTCGGCGAATCGATCGACAACGCGTGCGAGTTTTCCCGCCGTGATCGCGAGAGCGTCGCGAAGGACGAGCGTGTCTGCATTGCAAACAACGTCCTGGCTCGTTGCGCCGAAGTGAATGATCGCGCGCGCTTCGGGTGCTGCGTCGCCGAGCGTATGCACGTGCGCCATGACGTCGTGGCGAAGTCGTCGCTCGTGCTCCGCGGCCGCGGCAAAGTCAATATCGTCGAGATGGTTGCGAATCGCTTCGACCTGTGCGCGCGTCACGGGCATTCCGAGCTCGTGTTGGCTCTCGGCGAGTGCGAGCCAAATCCGACGCCATGTAGAGAACTTGCGTTGCTCGCTCCAGAGTTCACGCATCTCGCGACTTGCATTGCGAGTCTCGAGGGGCGAGCGGTAGCCCAAATGCTGATGGTTCGGCTGGGAAGGATTCGCGTGTTGCGTGTCGGTCATGACTTGACTTCTGCGGCGTTTGTGGCGGTGGAGGAGGTCGGCGAATTCGGCTTCTTTTGGAGCACTTTGCTCTCCGTTCCCGCGCGAATGCGGGTGATGTTCGCGCGGTGTTTCCAGACGACGAAGAGTGCAATTCCGCCACTTGCCGCGAGAAAAGGCACCGCGTCCTGAACCCCCGTGAGGCCGTTCGCAGAAATCGCTGCCACAAGCACAGAGCATGGAACGGAAACCGCGGCCACCATCGATGCGAGGCTCACCATGCGGAAGACGAGCACAAGCGCGCACCAGAGGACCAGTGCGAGGATCGCAGGGAGCGTGAGGACAGGCCACATTGCGGCGAGTGCGCCGAAGCCGGTCGCCACACCTTTACCGCCTTTGAAACCGATCCACGGCGAGAGGGTGTGTCCGATGATGGCAGCAGCGGCGGTGGCAAGCCAGAGCCAGGCGGTCATCGGTGCGAGTGATCCAGGACTCGCGCCAAGCGCTCCAATGAGCCATCCTGAGAGCAATACGGGTGCTGCGCCTTTGATCGCATCGAGGACAAAGCAGAGAATTCCCCAAGTCCGACCGAGCGTGCGGCCAAGGTTCGTCGCGCCGTAGTTCTTGCTTCCGACTGACCCGAGATCGACGCCGCGCGAGCGGGCCAAGAGGTGTGCCGTTGGGAAACTTCCAAGGAGATACGCCCCGACGAGAAAGCCCGCCCAAACGAGCGGTTGGTCGAGGTTTGGCAGGGCGGTTGTCGTTGTCGACTCGGCAAGAACCGGAAACATGGGTCGCGATCATACGGAAACCACGCGGCGACGCGGCGTGCGACGCTGTACCGATCCCGTGGTTTGCCTTGCTATTGGCCGCGCCAAAGCGGCGAGCCGTATTTGGCGCGATGCCATCGCCCCGTGGCGTGTCGGACTTCGTTCGCAAGCGCGAGCAGCACGGTTGGCGAAAGTGGCGCTTCAAGTTCGATGGAATCGTCGAAAACGGCGACCTGAGGCGCTTCAACGCCGTGGTGTTCGGCGGTTTCAGCAACCGACGCGCGAATGAGATTGGCAATCGCCGCAGATGCAAGCGAAGTGGGGAACGCGGCGTGCAGCGTGATCCGATTGGGCGTCATGACAGGGTTCCTTCGCGGTACCCCAACGATCGGACGCCGAAGCGTCAGAGTCAACTTCGATCAAAGAGGAGGATCGTCACAGTGACGAGCTGCAGCAACGCTGCACCCGCGGTCCAGCGCACGAAATTCTCGAAGTCAGAGAGATTTAAGAACGCGATTGCCGCGACCAAAATGGCGAGGAGTTGGACGCCCATGGCTGCGACTCTGATCGCGCCAGTCTCGCTTCTGCGGAGACGAAGCGCGCGGACTTCCTCGGTGAGATCCGCAACCGCACGTCGAAGCCGTTCGCTTCCGCCCTGTTGAGCAACGGGCGCGCGCGATGAACCTGATGTCGGAGTGGCGGCGGCGCTCTCTCTCGTGCGCTTTCGACGCTTTTTCCCGGCATGAGGTTGATTCGCGCGTGCTGACGCGGCTTCGTCTCGGTGACGCAAGATTGTCTCAACAGCCTCTCCGAGCGATGCGGCGGTGAAGTCGGGTGCGGCTTCGGCGATGCGTGCTCGATCGCGCGAGACGAGTATCGTTCGAAGGCCTGCGGCGCGGCCCGCTGCGATGTCGCGTGGGCTATCGCCAACAAGCCACGATCGATCGAGATCGAGCTCCATGTCCTGCGCGGCTTGCTGAATCATGCCGGGCTTCGGTTTGCGCCATGGATGCTCGCGCGTGTAACCCGGAACTGTGCCCTTCGGATGGAATGGGCAGTAGTAGAAGCGCTCGATGGTGCGCTTGAGGCCAGTGGCTGCATCGATCAGTTCGCCGACCTTCGTGTGCACCGCATCCACATCGGCTTCCGTAAATCGCCCGCGCGCCACGCCGCCTTGGTTCGTCGCGACGACGAGGCGGAAGCCCGCATCTCGCAAGCGACGCAGCGCCGCGGGAACGCCATCGAGAATTCGAACATGCGCGGGGTTGCCGGCGAGCTCGTCATCAGGAACGAGTGTGCCGTCACGGTCGAGGAAGATTGCTGGTTCCATGCGTGCGCACGGCGGTCGCTTGGATCCGCGTGAGGTTGGGCAGTGTACCGAGCGCAAGTGGAAGGGTGCCGCGCAGTTCGCGGGTACAAGCGGGTACAAGCGGGTGCGTACCCGGTACCAAAATGAGCACGTCGCAACAGCCGTAGATGCTCCGTTTTATGCCCAGTCGACCTGGGTGTCGGCTACGTGGCGGGTACAAGCGGGTGCGAGCGGGTTGCTCAGCGGCACGTCGTGGAATGATTACGCCAATGGCGGCAGGGCCCGCGCTCTTGCGCCCAAGGCGCAGCGCGCGGGCCAGTTGCGAGCGCTCAAACCAGCGCGGCGGGGATGGGCTTAGGCACGATCGAGCCGGCCCCGTCACCAAAACTCGTTCCGATGGCGCGTGCGGCGGCGATCAGTGGGTGATCGATTGGAACAAGTCGCTGCTTCCCAACCGTCTCGAAGAGATCGATGTCGGAGAAGATGTTGTTCTCGCGTACAACCATCCGGTTCCGCTTGCCGCTCGCGAGGAGGGCCATGGCGTGGAATCCGAAGTTGGTCGCGAGAATGCGATCTGCCGCGATCGGCGCACCGCCGCGTTGGGTGTGGCCGAGCACCGTGGTGCGCGTCTCGATCCCGGTGAGATCCGAGATTTCGGTGGCCACGAGATTGCCGATCCCACCGAAACGCACCGGGTCTGGGCTTGTCGGGTCGTAGCGACCGATCACCTGTTGTCCATTCTTCAGACGCGCGCCTTCGGCGACCACGACGATCGCGAAGCCAGGTCCGCGCATGCGCTTCTCAATATCAGCGGCGATCATCCGGAGATCGAAGGGGATCTCAGGAAGAAGAATGACGTCTGATCCGCTGGCAACACCCGCGGTCAGTGCGATCCAACCTGCGTTGCGTCCCATGACTTCGCACACCATCACGCGGTGATGGCTGTCGGCGGTTGAGTGGAGGCGGTCCAGCGCTTCGGTCGCGGTCGCAACCGCGGTGAGAAATCCGAAGGTGATTTCCGTGCCAACGAGGTCATTGTCGATCGTCTTCGGAACGCCGATGATGTTGATCCCGGCTTTCGCCATTGGAGCGGCGCACGCCATGGTGCCGTCACCGCCGATGACGATGATCGTGTCGAGTCGCTCGCGCGCGAGCGTGGTGAGACATTTCTCGGTGCAATCTTCCCAGATCGGTTCGCCCGTGGAGGTGCGTCCCGTGCAGTAACGGGCAGGGTTGCACTTGTTGTTCGAGCCGAGAATCGTGCCGCCGCGCGTCAGAATGCCGGAGACATCCTTGATGCCGAGTGGTCGAACGCGATGTTCGATGAGGCCTTGAAAGCCGTCCTCAATGCCGACAACCTCAATCCCGTATTGCAGGATCGCGGTCTTCGCAACGGCGCGGATGACTGCGTTGAGGCCGGGGCAATCGCCGCCGCCAGTGAGGATGCCGAGTCTGCGCGTGGTGGGAGACATATTGGAGGGCGCGGTGAGGGAGTGCGAAAGCGCGATGATCAGGAAGGGACCATTCTTGCCACCGGGGCGCGAAGGGCAGTCGGGAAGAGTAACGGAAAACGCCCGAAGTTCGCGTACGCTCGTTAGGATTCTCGCTCCATGTCTGAATCCATGTCTGAATCCACGTCTGAATCAAAGCCTCAGCTCGCGTCCGAAACCGCTCACGTCGTTGCGCAATCTGAATCTGAAATCGTCGCCTCGCGGCGCGCCAAATTGAAGCGTTTCCGAGAGGAACTCGGTTTCGAACCCTACGGCCAGCGCGAAGATGGGCTGCTCGCACTCTCCGACGCACGCGCTCAATTCAGCGAAGACGCGCATGTTGCGTTTGATGTCGCGTCGAAAGAGGCGAAAGCAGCGGGAACTGCGGCAAATACGGTGGCTGACACGCGTGCTGTCGTGCGCGTAGCGGGGCGCGTGGTTCAGCATCGCGACATGGGCAAGTTGGTGTTTCTCTTCCTGCGCGATGCGACGGGCGATCTCCAGATCAGCGTCTCGAAGTCGTCCGTCGCTGCGAACGCATTCGAGCTCGCAAAGCACGCGGACTACGGTGACATTCTCGTCGCTGAAGGCCCGATTGGCCGCACAAACAAGGGCGAAATCTGCGTGTGGGCGACATCGATTTCGCTTGGCACCAAGTCGCTCGCGGCACCGCCAGAGAAGTGGCACGGGTTGACCGATCCAGAACTTCGCTACCGCCGCCGCTACGTCGACATGTACGCGAATCCGGAGACGGCGAAGGTCTTTGCGATGCGTGCACGCATCGTTTCGCGCATTCGACGTTTCATGGACGCGCGCGGATTCCTCGAAGTCGAAACGCCTGTGCTGCAGCCGATCGCAGGCGGTGCCGCCGCGCGTCCGTTCACAACACATCACAACGCGCTCGATATGCCGCTTTTCATGCGTATCGCGCCGGAGCTCTATCTCAAGCGATGCCTCGTCGGCGGTATGCGCAAGGTCTACGAGATCAACCGAAACTTCCGCAACGAAGGTATCGATCGATCGCACAACCCTGAGTTCACCGCGATGGAGGTGTACGAGGCGTTCGGCGATTACGGCACGATGATGGAACTCACGGAGAGTCTTATCCACGATCTCGCGGTCTCGATGATCGATGAGCGCCGCGCCGCGGGCTTACGCGTGGATGCCGATCTCGCAGAGGGCGGCCCAACGCTTCCGTGGGGCGAACTCGCGATCAACTACGCGAAGCCATTTGTGCGCGTGAAGTTCGAGGATCTCTTCCGCCAAGGCGCCGGGTGCGAAATGCGCGACTTTGCGGCGGTTCGTGCCAAGGCGCGTGAACTCGGTCTGCATCACGAGGCGAAACTCGATGATTGGCTCGTCGTCAACGAAGTCTTCGAAGAGTGCGCGGAACCGCTGATCGATCCGTGTCGCCCGACCTTTGTGACGGACTACCCGAGCGCTGTTTCGCCATTGACACGGCCAAGCCGCACCGACCCTGCGCTCTGCGAGCGTTGGGACATCTTCATCGGTGGCATGGAAGTGGGGCCCGCGTACACCGAACTCAACGATCCCGATATTCAGCTTGCGAAATTCACCGAGCAACTCAAGGGTGCGGATGACGAAGAGTCGACGTTCCGCACGCTTGACGAAGATTTCGTCGAGAGTTTGCGCGTTGGCATGCCGCCGGCGGGTGGCCTTGGCATCGGCATCGATCGGCTCGTCATGTTGCTCACGGACAGCGCGTCGATTCGCGACGTCATTCTCTTCCCGTTGCTGAAGTCGATGGCGCCAGGTGCTTCAGACACGGAAGCGGTTGGCGAAAGCGGGAAGGGCGCGTGAGTTCGCACGCGCCGAGGTTTGGTGTGCACGCGTTCGCGCGATGCGCGATAGCGCTCATTGCCCTCGGTGTGACTGGAAGCACAGCTGCTGAGTGGACCCTCGTTGAGGAACGCTTCTATACGCTCGCCCTTGCCGGGAAGCCGTGCGGGAGATCGCTCGAAGTTGTGGAGCGAGACGGCGATCGCGTGCGAACGAGATCGCGTCTTGAGATGCGCTTTCAAAGACTCGGTGAAGAGACAGTCATCGATTTTGCAAACACATTCGTCGAGACTGCTGCGGGCGACCCAGTCGAGGCCGCGATCTCGATGAATGGTGCACCCGAACTGCGTTACGAGTTTGCGCCAGGCGCTGGTGCAAGCGCTCAGCCGACGAGAGTGACTGTCGTTCGCGGAGCGACGCGTGAAGAGCGCGAAATCGATGCGGGTGAGTGGCTCACGCCGCGAGAAATCTCGACGTTTGTGTCAGCGCGCGTGCTCGCGCAGGCGGCAGAGGCACGCTATCGCTCCCTTGACATTCAATCTGGTCTTGTGCCTGTCGAGATCGGTATGCGTCGTGGGGGCTCGGAGAAACTTCGCCTCGGAGATCGTTCGATCGATGTGCTGCGCTACACGGTGACAAACAGTCTCATTCCCGTCGAAGCAAACGAACGTTACGACGCGAAAGGCGCGCTCGTGATGAGCACGACGCCGATCGGACTCGGCGACCTCGTTTCGTCGCTTGCAACGAAGGCGGAGGCCGACGCGTCGTACGCAGCGGCGAGTTACGACCTCCTCGCAGGCACGTTTGTCGCCACCAAGCCGATCGTTCGTTGGGCGGATCGAACTCGACTCGCGCTGGAAGTGCGTGCGAAAGGCGATGCACTCATCGACTTGCCCACAACCGGTTCGCAGGCGGTGCGTCGCGTGGATGGGCGCACGGCGATCATCGATGTCGACACGATGCGGGCGAGTGGCGCGCTTCCGGGTGATGTCGACGATCCGCGTTGGTTGAAGTCGAACGACATGATCGATTCGGACAGCACTCCGATTCGCGAACTGCTCGCGAAGGCGAAGTTGCCTCCACGTGTCGAAGTGACGGGAGAAAAAGGTGCGCAGCTTGACTTGCTCGCACGTGCAGATCGGTTGCGCACGCTTGTGGCAAAGCACCTGCGCGACAAAAATCTCGCGACGGCGTTTGCTTCGGCGAGTGAAGCCGCGCGCGCACGCGGAGGTGATTGCACAGAACATGCGGTGCTTCTCGCGGCACTCCTGCGTGCCGATGGAATCCCTTCGCGTGTCGTCAGTGGGCTTGTGTATGTGCCTGACCTTGGCGGCAAAGGCCCCGGATTTGGGTGGCATTTGTGGACGCAGGCGCTTGTACACCCTCCATTTGTTGCGGGTGGATTCGGTCGTGCATGGGTTGATTTCGACGCGACACTCGCTGGTGACGCGAGGTTTCATGCAGGACACATCGCAGTCGCGACGAGTGATCTTGCGGGCGGAGCGAGTGACCCCGCCTTCGCACAGGCGCTTTCGCTCGTCGGTGGCGTTGAAATCTCGGAAGTTGACGGAGTTCAAACCACAACACCCGTACAGCCGTCAGCGTCTGCGGAGTCGCCCCAACGAACGTCGACACCCGCGGAAAGTGCAGCTCCATGACCGATCATCCGAACGGTCTCCATTTTGAACCACTGCCTGCCTTGCCTGCGCGTCCCTCCGAAGGGCATAAGGGTTCGTTCGGCACGGTACTTGTCATCGGTGGGTGTGCACATCTGCCTCGGCAGATGCTTGGCGGCGCGATGCTTGCAGCGCGGGCGGCGCTTCGTGTCGGCGCTGGACGCGTGATCGCTGCCGTGCCTGCACCGCTCGCAACAGAGGCGCTCGCCATCTTGCCGGAAGCGACGGTCGTTCCGCTTCCCGTGGATGCGGAAGGGGCGTTTCTCGCTTCGGAATCAGCCGAAGTTCTTGATGTGGCGATGCATGATGCAACGGCCGTTGTTGTCGGTCCGGCGCTCGGTCGCTCGTCATCCGCAGAATCGGTGGTCATGCGACTGGTTGCGATCGGTGAGAAGCCGCTGGTCGTCGATGCGGATGCGATTCGCGCGTTCGCATCGCATCGCGAACCCGCGCGCGACGTGCGGGGAACGGTCATTTTCACGCCGCATCCTGGTGAAGCGGCCGCGCTCGCGGACGCCGTTGGCGCTGTCGTCGATTGTGTCGAACGCGCGACGCGGCCTGCTGCGGCGATGGAGTTGGCGCAACGGCTGGGCGCGGTCGTCGTTTTGAAAGGTGCGGGCACGGTGACAAGCGACGGGCTTCGCGCGTGGCGCTGCGATCGAGGTGGGCCGGTGCTCGCGACAGGTGGTTCAGGCGATGTGCTCGCGGGAATCGTCGGAGGTTTGCTTGCGCAATTTGAGAGTGGTCGGCGCGCGACTGCCTCAGCTGCCTCGAAGGATGCATCCGTGCCGCTTCCCGGCGCGATCGCTGCGTTGGCGGTTGAATTGCACGCGCGCGCCGGGGATTTGTGGGCGGCGACGCACGGTGAAGCAGGTCTTCTCGCCCATGAAATTGCCGATCTTGTGCCCGACGTCATGCGTGGTATGCGAAACGCGTAGTTGCGTCGTTGCTGCGCGTTGTGTCGGATACATTGGCCCTTCGCCCTCGTTATAGAGCTCGAGGCGGAGAAGGAACGCACGATGAATCAGGACCACCAGCGCATCGCAACGCTGCAAGACCGCACGTATGTCGAGGGCGTCTACTCGATCGTCAATCCGCAACTCGCACAAACGCGTACGAATAAACCGTATCTGAAGTGCATGGTGCGCGATGCGAGTGGTGAAATCACCGCGCGCGCGTGGAGTTTCGAAGAAGCACAATTCGACGCGATCGCGAATGCAGGGTTCGTATTTCTTCGCGGTTCGACGCAGGCATACCAAGGCCAGTTGCAGCTCATCATCGAGCAAATCGAGCCACGCGAAGTCTCGATCGAAGAAATGCGGGCGCTGCTCCCGTCAACGACGAAAGACGTGGATGAGATGTTTGCGCGCGTCTGCGATTTGCTTCGCTCGATGACACATCCAGCGATGCGCGCACTCGCGGAGCAATATCTCTCGGATGAAGGATTGATGCAGAATTTCCGCGCGGCGCCGGCAGCGATGAGTGTGCATCACGGCTGGATCGGCGGACTGTTGGAGCACACCCATCAGTTGATGGAACTCGCGGACCGCATGCTGCCGCTGTATCCAGCGCTCAATCGCGACATCGTGCTCTTTGCGCTCTTCGTGCACGACCTCGCAAAGACGGTCGAACTCGAGTGGGAACGCGGCTTCAACTACACGACGGAGGGCCAACTCGTCGGGCACGTCGTGCGTGGTGCGGTGTGGTTACAGATCAAGGCTGCGGCCGCGGCGCGCGCGGGTGAGAAGTTGCCCGGTGAGACGTTGCGCGTGCTGCAGCACATTCTCGTGTCGCATCACGGCATGCTCGAGCACGGCGCGGCCAAGTTGCCAGCGACGCCCGAAGCAGTGTTCGTCGCGATGCTCGACAATCTCGATGCGAAGAGCCAAGCGGCGATCAGTGCTGCAAAGCGTGAGTTCGCTGGCGGGGGCGAGTGGAGCGACAAGGTGTGGGCCCTCGATACGAAGGTCTATCGGCCGGATCCGCTTGTGTGAGATGCGTGGATGTGGCGCCGCTCGATCTCGTCATGCGAGCTCGTCATGCGAGGGATCGGCCGTCGCGCGAGTGACTGTGGATAGAGGAGAACAGCTCCCGCAGAGGCGCAGGGCGCCGAGGAAAAGAAGCTCACATGAGCATTGCGACATCGTGTGCGTGAGCCCGAGAGGGGGAACGGGAATGAGAGAAGAACCAGCGGTTCCGCGCCGTTCGATGCGCAGGGATGAGATCGCGAGGCGACTCTGAATGAATCGTGCGTGGCGCCTTGCCTCCGAGCGAGGCGCTCTCTCCGGCGCGTTCGCTCCATATCAATTTTCGATTTTCACGTCATTTTCGTTTGCGGTAATGACGTTTTGGCTATCGTTGGGATAAAGAGGACGCGCCACTCTTCATTTCTTGCGCGAGACCCTCAAAGGAGAAGAACATGAACGCTCGGATTGGACGGTGCCGTGGAGCGCTCTTTGGCGTGCTGCCGCTCGCGGTGCTTGCAGCGAGCGCGCACGCGCAAGTGGCCGGGTACGACGTGATCGACCTCGGGGTGTTGCCAGCCTCAACGGACCCGAAGTCTGGTGCGTGGGCGATCAACGATCGGCACGAGATCGTGGGCTGGGCGACGGATGCTTCCGCTACCTCACATGCGGCGATCTGGCTCTATTGCGAGAACTACGGGCTCGCCGCTGGCGTCTGGCACGATCTCACAATCTTGGGGGGAGAGTCGGACCAGGGGGAAGCGTTCGACATCAACATGTCAGGTCTCATCGTCGGTCGGCAAATGGTGTCGACGTCGAGCGGGGTGTTTCGTGCGTTCATTTGGGATGTTGCGTCGAGTCCTTTCGCGACGACGGAATTGGGAACTTTCGCGGGCGGCGCGACGACCAGCGGTTTCGCGACTGCTATCAATGACTCGGATCCTGCGATTGTCGTCGGTACTGCACAGGCGCCGGGAGGTTGCTTCGGCACGCAAAGATTTGAGGCGTTTAGTTACAAGTATGGTGATTCGACAGCAGCTTTGACGCTGCTAGGGTCCAACTCCGGTGATCGCTACAGCGCGGGCTCGGGTGTGAACAACGCGCTCCCGCCTCAGATCTCGGGAAGATCCACTGATGAGCACTGTCAGAATTCGATTTGTCGCGATGACCATGACGCTGTCGTATGGGAATTGGCGCCGTCGACGCTCCTCACAACGCTACTCGACAACGGCGAGGAGTTCGGCGCTCAGGGATGGGCGATCAATGATGCAGGCCACATTGTCGGATTTGCGCACTCCGCCACAGCATCTTGTGAATGGCAAGCAGCATATTGGGAGACCGCCGCATCCACCCCGCTCAACATCGGCGTGATCGGGCTTCCAGCGAGCGCAGAGTCGCGAGCCTTTCGGATCAGCGAATCTGGACCAATGGGAGAGGTCACAGTCGTGGGAGACGACCACTCAGACCTGCATGCGTATCGTTGGTATCGCGATGACGCGGGAACGTGGAGCGGTGCCGATTTGAACGATCTCATCTCTCCCCTCTGCGATTGCACACTCACAGAAGCGCATGATGTCAGTTCGGCTGGCTGGATTGTTGGAGATGGATTTGTCAATGTCCCAGGATTCGGGGCTCGGACTCACGGAGTTTCTTTTGAAGCCGATTACATGCCCCGGTGACATCGATGGTTCGTGTTCCGTCAGCGCCGGAGATCTTGGGATTCTTCTCGGAGTCTGGGCGTGGGGGAGTGCCTCGTCGGCGTGTTCCGCCGACATCAATCGAGACGGAACGATTGACGGAGGGGACCTTGGACTGCTTCTCGATGCGTGGGGCAGTACCTGCGAATGCTGGGAGTGCAGCAGCGCCCATCGTGGTTCGGCCGAAAGCGAATCATCGTCAGAAGCGGACACTGAGACCGAGCGACTGCTCTTCGAAGGGCTCTCGATTCTCGGGTTTGATTCACTCGATGAGTTCAACGCGTGGCGGCGCTCACGATCGGACACCGACGCTTTACAAACGCTCAATTGGCTGTACGTCTATCTCACCGCGCGGAACTAATTGAACTACGCACCCATAGGGCTACTCGGAGGTTCGTGATGCTGCACACAACGTGTTTGACCACCCTTTTCCTCAGCCTATGGACAACGAGCCATGCGTTTGGCGCGTTGACGGTCATCTCGGGTGTCTCCAACGCCAATCAGTGGTTTGAGGGTGCTGGAAGCTACACATCGATCTCGTTTACCGGCTATCCCTACGCTACTTCCATCGCGGAGCAATACGCGTCGTTGGGAGTTCACTTCAGGACGAACTCTCCGTATGGTCTCTATATCAACGGGTCGGAAACGGTGGCGATGGAGATGTATCCCCAAGACAACTGGGGCTTGATCGCATGGGGAACGATCGAGATGAACTTCGATGACGCGATGTACGGCGTGGCGGGATTTCATCCCGGGCATGTGCGAGCCAAGTTTTACTCCGGCGACCGATTGGTGTACTCGTGGATTGGCCCCGAGGGAAGCGGAGAGTGGTTTACCTTCCACGGGTTCATTGGGGATGTCGCGTTTGACAGAGCAGTCTTCGAAGGTGTTCTGATGGGATATCCCGGGCCGCAATTCCCGATGCTCACGTTCGATAGCCTCTACTTCACAAACGTACCAGCGCCGAGTGCAGTGCTCTGTCTGCTTGGCGGCTTGCTCACGCTCGCGCAGCGTCGGCGCTGAGCGGCACCTCCGCGCGTCGGACTCCAGCGTTTTCCGATCTTGGAGATCGTTCTCTTCGTTCCCGTCCATGCGCCGGACATCCACGCGAGATCAGCGATCACGGCCCTCGTCGCCGCTGCATCGAAAGGTAATGTTGACTTTGCCGCGTACATCGTTGGACTCGAAGACATCGACGGGTACCGAGCGTGGGCAGCGACAGCACCTCCCGTAACAGTGCAGGTGATCGACGAAGTCATGTGGTTGATTGCAAAGAGTCGACAGGAAGCAGGTGTGCAATGAAGCATCGAGTTTCCTCGATGGTGATCACGCGGCAGAACTCAATGCACACAACCATTTGGAGAAAGACGATGAACACAGCCTTGACGATCTCTACGGTGTTGCCCAACGGCGCTTCGAAACTGATTCGCGGCGTAGCGCTCTTGCTCATCTTCGTCGCGGCAACGCGCAGTGCCTCTGCGGGTTGGGTTCCGTCCTACTACGACCGAGAGTCGTGGATGGCAGCACAAGGTGAAGCGACTTTCAGTTCCTTCGAGACCTCCGATGCCCCTCTTGGTCTTTTCACGCCTCCGAGTTTCGACTTCTGGGAAGACCAAGGGGTGCGGTTCACCGAGATCTACGGTGGCATCGGCCTTGTGACAGGCGACCAGTACAACAACGGCTTCAATCTTGCAGAGACCTGGGACGTGGATCCTTCGACGCACACATTGCGCGCATATGGCGATGCCGTCAGGTGGGATGTCACGGTGCCGACAACATCCATAGCAATCGAGTGCGCCGTGCTTGGCGGTTTATTCATCCACTACCTATGTGCCGATGGAACTTTCGGACGTGCGTGGTTTGCTACTGGATGGGATCCGGCCTATTCGGCCAAGTTCTGCGGGCTGGTTGCCTCAGCACCGATCGTGCGG
>CAIWCL010000325.1 GCA_903911205.1 uncultured bacterium | reverse complement strand
GGCGCGCGCGTGCGGCTGTTCACCTCGACCGACGAAGGCGCCACGCCAGAAGTCGACATCGTGCTCGGTGAAGAGCGCGCCAATCCGCGCGCCCAGTTTGTGCGGCGATTCTCGGAAGACCAGTGCTGGCGCGTGCTCGGCTCGGTGCTTGTCGATATCGAACCGCGCCGTTGGGTCGACGCGGAACTTCTGTCGATACCCGATGGTGAAGTGCGCGGCGTCACCTTCAACGGGCTCACGCTTGTTGGAACTGAAGGCGCCGATGGTCGCGTGACGTATGCGGCGGTCGATCCCGCATCGCCACTTGCGGCGCCCGGAACGCCGACCGATTTTGTATGGACCGATGCCCGCAAGGAGGTCGCGATCCGCACGCTACCGAACTGGCTTGCGCGGCTTGAACTGGATGATGTGCGTCGCCAGAAGGTCGCAACGCCCGATCCGGTGCTCAGCGCGTCGTTCGACATGGTGCGCGGCACGCTCAAGGTGAACGCCGTTCGCGACGGCGACAGCGTGTGGATCTCGTTTGAAGCAGCGCCGAAGGAAGGCGCCCCGAGCGCCGACGAGATCAACGCGAAGAAGAAGTACCCCGGCGACCCATGCATCCCCGACTGGAAGGCGTTCGCCGCCAAGCACGCCGGTTGGGAGTACAAGCTCCCCGCGTGGAAGCTGACCTCGCTCGAAGAGGCGTCGAAGGTGCCGGATGAAGGTGATGGCGCCGAGCCCGCCGATCCGAACCAACCGACGCGCATCCCAAGCGCGCGGGATTGAGGTCGCGCGTGGCACCAAACCGCGCACCGATGGCTGAAGCGCTCCCGCGAATCGGGTGGATCGAACATTCTCGTGACGCGCGCGGGGTGCGCGTGGCGGGCAGGCGCGATGCTGTGACCCCGCGCGTTTCAGCGGCGGAACTCGATCGTTTGGCGATGTTGTTGGGTGACGCGCGCTGCGGCGCAAACGCTGTGGAGTGCGCGCCAACCGAGTCTCGGCTCCGATATCTGCGCTCGTACCTTCGGCCCGCCAAGGCGACGAAATCGATCGCGGCGCTGCTCGCGCTCGCCGCGACGACCGCCGTGATTTCTCAATTTGCCACGAAGTCGTCACATGACCTCGCATCGAGCGGATCTCTCGCCGCCCGCGGGATGCCCGCGGCGTTCGATTCGTCCCGAAGCAGAGGAGATGGTGCGATGCGCGGTTCTGTTGTTGCCGGTGTGTTGTCCGCAGGTTTGTTCGCCGGAAGCGCGCTCGCGCAGGACGCGGTCCAGTGGCGCGTCGAGGACGGCGGGAATGGGCATTGGTATCAGGGCATTCTGACTTCGTCAGACGGATCATCATGGACCGCCGCTCGAACAATTGCCATTTCGCGTGGTGCCGATCTTGCCTGCGTTCGAAATGCGACTGAGGCTGACTGGTTGTACGACGCAATCACCAAGGACCCCTCGCTGTGGTCGGGAAGCGCTGGACCCTGGGTCGGAGGACTTCAGACTTCCGGATCCACAGAGCCCGCCGGTGGGTGGGTTTGGGTGGATGGCACGAGCGTACACCCGACAGTCTGGAGCACCGGGCAACCGGACAACTTTACCCCTTGCGGAGGCGACAACAACAGAATCGGATACTGGAATGCGCAACAGGGATCTCCGCGCCCATTTCTTGAGGACAGCCCCGACTCCGCCCTACTTCAGTGCCCCCCCAGCCTTCTAGGACGGCGAGTCAGCGCCATCATCGAATGGTCCGCCGACTGCAACTCTGACGGCATCGTCGACTACGGCCAGATCCGCGCGGGCGAACTCGAAGACACCAACGCCAACAACATTCCCGACTGTTGCGAGCAAGGCGTCGCGTGCAACTGCCCCGCTGATATCGATGGAAGCGGCGTCGTGAACGCCATCGACCTCGCGATCGTCATCGGCTACTGGGGCACCGATGGCGGCAAGGACTATCCACAGGCCGACATCGACGGCTCGGGCGAAATCGACGGCGCTGATCTCGCCACGCTGCTTGGTTCGTGGGGCGCGTGCGAGTGACGACTGACGCGGCCGATGCTGGCGGCGCGCCGGATACATCACGCGCATCGGCACGTCAGGTTTCCACGCAACACTTCCCAACAACGCACGCAACCACCATCATCGATGGCCTGCGTGGCGGCGACGAAGCGCTTGCCGATCTCGCGGCGCGCATCATCGAACGCTACGCGCAGCCGCTCGAGGCCTACGCGCTTGGTTCGTCGTTGCGTGAAATCGCAGAGCCACGCGAACTCGTGCATGGATTCCTCGTGGCGAAATTTGCAACGCCCACCACCACGCGCGCGTATCTCGCCGCGTGGAACGCCTCCGGCATGACGCTTCGGCGCTGGATGATGAACGGACTCCTGCTCCATGTGCGCGGCATCGTGCGCGACATGCAGCGGTCGCGTGAGAAGCCGCTCGACGCGGCGGTCCTCAGCGCAACGAGCGCGGAGCCCAACCCAAGCGCGGCATTCGAGCAAGCGTGGGCGCGCGCGATTCTTGCCGAAGCGTGCGCGCAGATCGAACAGTCGCTCTTTGCCGAAGGCCGCGATCGCGCGTGGGAGATCTTCCGCCGTCACTCACTTGATGGGCTTCCGTACGGCGACTTGGAAGGTGAGTACAACCTTTCGCGTCAACAGATGGCCGAACTTGTGCGCGGCGTGACCACGCGTCTTCGCGCGCGCGTGCGCGAACTGCTCGACGAAGAAGGCCGCTTCGACGGCGACGAAGGCATCGACGAAATCGTGCGCGTGCTGACGACACGTGGGCGGTGAGACGAGGTTGACGGCGCGTGTCATCCTCACGTTGGCAGCGACCGCGACAGATACTGGTGACGGCTGACGTTGGTGTAACTCACGCCAAAGGTCGCCGCCGCAGCGGCGACCGATCACATTCCCCCGCTCGCAAACCGATCTCGCCTCGACAACAAGCGCAACCCGTGCAGCGCGACCAGCACGGTGCTGCCCTCATGGCAGACGACCGCGATCGGGAGCGGCACGATGCCGAAGAGTGTGAGCGGAATGAGCCCGATCACGACGCCCATCGAGAAGATCACGTTTTGCCGGATCATCGTGCGCGTCGCGCGACCGAGATCGATCGCGAACGGGAGTCGCGTGAGGTCGTCCTGCATCAGCGCGACGTCGGCCGCTTCGAGCGCGACGTCGGTGCCGCCGTGTCCCATCGCGATACCGACCGTCGCGGCCGCGAGCGCAGGCGCGTCGTTCACGCCGTCGCCGACCATTGCGGCGGCCCCGTGCTCGGTGACGAGGGCCTTGATGCGCGCGATCTTGTCCTCGGGCATGAGCCCCGCCTCGACCGAAGCGATCCCCACCTCGGCCGCCACCGCCTTCGCGGTCGCGGCGTTGTCGCCGGTCAGCATCGTCACCGTGCAGCCCTGCGCGGAAAGCGCGGCGACGACCGCCTTCGCTTCCGGGCGCGGCGTATCGCACACACCAATCGCACCGAGCGCACGCGTGCCATGGACGACCGACATCGCGGTCATGGCGCGCGATTCAATCGCGCGGGCGAGCGCCTCCACCTCGCCGTTCGCCTGCAACTGCGCGTGGCCCTCGAAGAGCTTCGCGCGCCCGACGCCGGCGCGTACACCGTCGACCGTCGCCTCAACGCCCTTCCCCTTCACCGCCGCCGCGTCTTGCGGCGCAGGAACCTCGATCCCGCGCGCGGCCGCCGCGACGACCACCGCATGCGCGATCGG
>CAIWCL010000324.1 GCA_903911205.1 uncultured bacterium | reverse complement strand
TGCCGTCGGCGAGTTGAAAGCGAAGAATTTCGCGTGCCTTTCGACTTCCAACGTAGAGAAATCCGTCTTGGATCGCGATCGAGCTTGTGGCATCGATTCCTGCATCCTCACCGATAAACACACTCGGTTTTCCGCCAGCGAGGTTCAGTCGGAAGACTTCGTTGCGCTTATTGTCGCTGATGTAGAGCGTGGTTCCGTCGGGCGCGATGAGTAACTGGATCGGGGTCTCGATGCCATCCGCTTTGGAGGCCAGTACGCCCATGCGTTCACCTGTGGCGATGTTCCAACGCGTGACCTCTCCCTTGCCACGATCGGCGACGAGGAGTGTTCCGTCCGGCGCGAAGGCGATCCCGCGGACTTCTTTCACGCCATGCTTTTCCATTTCGTGAGAAGGCACCACGAGGCCGGCCGTTTTCGTCCCCGTCTCAGGTTGCCCATCGCGCCCGAGTGGCTTGCCTGCCATCGTTGATCCGGGTGCGCCGTATCGCGTCACCGTGTTTGAATCTTGGTTCGAAACAAGAATCGATCCGTCCGGGGCGATGGCCATCGCATACGGATGAAGCAGCAACGGATTGTCGTCGGCCGAGCGCGTAAAGACGTCGAGGAATGGTCTTCGCGCGTCAGCGCTCGGTGTGCCAAACCTCAGGATTTGTGTGTTGTGTTTCCATGCAGAAATCACAAGGAGCGTGCCGTCGGCAAGCGGCCGCATGCCGCGGAGATCTTGGAGTTCGCCCTGAGCATCAGGCACCTGTGCAAGGATGCCGCCTGCAGCCGTCCCGTCTGTACCGAAGCCGAAAACACTTTCTTGACCCGTGACAGGATCGCGTGCGCCGGTGTCATGCAGGGTCATGTACCACGCAACCCCTCGCGACTCGGCAGGGCGCTCAGGGGTTCCGGCCAACGTTTGCGCCCCCGACGCATCCGCAGTCCCGTGCTTCTCGTGGTTCTCTTGCTCCTCGTGCTCCTCGTGGTGTCCTTCGCCATTGTGATGATGATGCGCCTTCTCTCCGGGCGTTGTCGTTTCTGGTGGCGCAGGATCAGATGGCAGATCGCACGAGCATGCGGCGACTCCCATCGCAAGCGACAGTACGCGAGCGGCGTATCGGCGAACGGATGAACGAGGTCGCAGCGGAAGAGTCGCCAAGGGCATCCCCGCAGTGTAGTTTCGACGGCGGCCGCGTCCTACTCGTGAAACGTGGGCGTTGGTGTGGTAGCGTGCTCGGGCGAGAGCGTGCGTTGTCACGCTTGTTTGAGTCACTGGAGTCGCCCTATGAACCGCCGTGATGCACTTGGATTGGTTGGACTCGCCTCGCTTGCGGCACTCGCGCCGCGCGCATTCGGGCAAGACGGCGCCGCAGGAGCCGCGTCGCCTCAAGCTTCTGCCGACACCACGTTGCTTTCGAATCCGATCTCGCTCGCGCAATGGTCGTTGCATCGACGCTTCGGATTTGGCAAGCCTGAGGAGCGCGCGAAAACGCCAGCAGATCCAATGGACTTCGCGAAGATTTCCAAGGAAGAGTTCGGCATCACGCGCATCGAATTGGTGAATCAGTTCTATGTCGGCAAAATCGGCGAGACGTCGCTTGGCAGCGAGTTTCGCAAGCGTTGCGTCGACCTTGGCGTGACGTGTGAACTCATCATGTGTGACGGCGAGGGGCTCTGCGGCGCAGCCGACAAGACGGCGCGTGCGCAGTTCGCGGCCAATCACGAGAAGTGGCTTGCCTTCGCGAAAGAAATCGGCTGCCACTCCATCCGGGTGAATGCGATCGGCGAGGGCAACGCGGACGAGCAGAAGATTCGTTGCGCAGACGGTCTTGTGAAGTTGCTTGCGGTCGCGAAGCCGTTCGATCTCAAGGTGATTGTTGAGAATCACGGTGGTCTTTCGTCGGATGGCGCGTGGCTCGTCGATGTGATGAAGCTGGTCGCCGATCGAACTTCTTGTGGCACGCTGCCCGACTTCGGGAACTGGCGCGATGGCTCAGGAAAGCTCATCGATCCAGTGCGCAACGTCGGGCTTGTCGCTCCGTACGCGAAGGGCATGTCTGCGAAAAGTTACGACTTCGATGCGAAGGGCAACGAGACACTCCTCGACTATCCCGCGATTCTCAACGTGGTCGCGAAGTCTGGCTACAAGGGCGCGATCGGTATCGAGTATGAGGGCAAGCGCATGTCAGAGCATGACGGCATCCTTGCGACGAAGGCGATTCTCGAGCGCTTTGGCTGCCGCGCGTAACGAAGCGCTGTCATCGCGTTGTTGCAGCGCCCTCACCGCGCCCTCACCGCGCCGGCGGGAGCCAACCGTCGGGCGCGATTTCGAAGTGTGCAAACTCGAAGGCTGGGCTCACCGTGCAACCGACGAGGGTCCACGGTCCGAGACTTCGGGCACGTTGCCAAGCGTTCGGCGGAATTTCAATCTGCGGACGCTCGCCGTCGTGGATCGCTGTGCCCAGTACGCGGGTTTCCGGCGCGTGCCCGTGGCCTGCGATGGAGAGTTCCAACGGTGCACCCGCATAGAAGTGCCAAATTTCAGCAGCGTCTACGCGATGCCAGCGGTTCTCGACGCCTCCCGGGAGCAAGAAATAGATCGACGTGCCCGCGCCTCGCGAGCCATCCGCGGGGCAGTCGCGCCACATCTCTCGGTAGAAGCCGCCTTCGGGGTGCGGAGCGAGATCGAGCAGACGGATGATTTCGTCGACCGTTTCCGGACGGTCAGGCAGGGGAATGGTTCGTGCAGTCATACGCACACCCTATACTCGCCGCTTCATTTCCGTGGCCTGCCTTCCCGGGCGCGGAGGAAGTATTCGCATGAGCCCAGCCACAATGTTTGAATCAAAGTCTGTGCGCGCGCAAACCACCGAGGCCGGTGCCATTCTTGTCACGGGTGCCGGTGGTGAAATGGGCCACGCGCTGCTCGATGCTTTGGCGAAGCGCTTTCACGGTACGCGCGAGGTCATCGCCATGGACCTTCGCGAGCTTCCCGCCGATCGTGCCGCGCACGCAAGCGCGACGTACGCGGGCGATGTCAGTGATCCCGAAGTTGCCGAAAAGATCGCGCTGAAGCACGATGTCTCCGAGATCTGGCATCTCGCGGCGTTGCTCTCGACGCGCGGCGAGAAGAGCCCGGAGCTCGCGCTGAAGGTCAACGTCATGGGCAGCGCGAACATGCTCAAGCTCGCGGCAGAAAGCGCCTCGCGCCGCGGCACGCCGGTCAAGTTCATGTTCCCCTCAACGATCGCGATCTACGGCGTGCCAACGCTCGACGCGAAGCGCGCGGCAGGTCGCGTCTCTGAAGATCGTTGCCTCGAGCCGATCACGATGTACGGCGTCAACAAGCGCGCCGTCGAAGAGATGGGCCGTTACTACGCGCGCCACTACCGACTGCTCGCGAGCGATCGCCTCGACTGTACGGTCGATTTCCGTTCGATCCGCTTCCCGGGCATCATCTCGGCCGACACCGTGCCGACTGGCGGAACGAGCGACTACGGCCCCGAAATGCTGCACGCGGCCGCGCAGGGCAAGCCGTACGCGTGCTTTGTTCGTCCCGATGCGCGCATTCCGTTCATGACCATGCCGGATGCGGTGCGTTCGCTGATGGAGCTCGCCGAAGCGCCGCGCGAGAAGCTCTCGCGCCTCGTCTACAACGTGGGCGCCTTCGCACCAAGCGCCGCCGAGATCGCCGCGAAGGTGAAGGAGTTCTTTCCGAAGGCCGAGACGACCTACGCGCCGACCCTCGAGCGCCAGCGCATCGTCGACTCGTGGCCGGAGGACGTCGACGACTCGGCCGCGCGCCGCGACTGGGGCTGGAAGCCGGAGCATGACTTTGACCGCGCCTTCGCCGAGTACATCGTGCCGAAGATCCGCGCGCGATACGGCTGCTGAGCGGAGGAGCGTTCGCGCCTTCGCGATGGGTCCGTCACAGTCGGGGCCGTTTGCGATCGGGTGCTCATCGCTGATTCGTGAGAAGATCGAAAGAAGATCGAAGGTCGTCGCGTCTGAACTGCATTCGCGCGGCTCTCTCCCGTCATGCCTTCCGATGAACTCTTTCCGCCGACGCGTGCAACGTGGCTTCACGAGCGGATTGGTGATGCTGGGCTCACCGAGTTCGAGGCTACCACCGCCCTCCGCGAAGCGCGCGAGCATGTGATGCGCCGCTACTACGAGCCGCTATCTGCGTATCTGTCGGCCACGAGCTACCGCGATGTCGATGCGCCAGCCGCGCTCATGGCTGGCTTCTTCGTCGATCGACTTGGCGACGATGCGTATCTCGTTGCCTGGAAATCAAGCGGCCTTCCGCTTCGGAAGTGGCTTGTGAACGGGCTTCTCTTCTGGGTGCGCACCGAGGTTCGTCGTCGGAGGCGCACGTTCGAACGAGAGTCGTCGTGGTCTTTGCCAGCGGAGGGGGCGCGATTGGCGGCGGCCGAAGGCGATGGGCCTGACGCGATCTTTGAGAGGGAATGGGCGCGCAGCATCGTCACCGACGCCTGCGAGGTGGTGCAGGAGCGACTTGTTGCAGAAGGCGCCGCGGATCGCTGGCAACTCTTTCGGCGTCATGTGCTTGATGGTTTGAGTTACGACGCGGTCGCGCGCGAGTTGGCGTGCGATGCACGTGAAGTCCGCAACGCCTGCCGCGTCGTACGCGCGCGACTCGAGGCTGCGATCGTCGAACTGCTTCGGGCCGAGGGCGTGCGGGAAAGTGATATCGAAGGCGAGGTTGCGCGGATTGCATCGCACTAG
>CAIWCL010000323.1 GCA_903911205.1 uncultured bacterium | reverse complement strand
CGTTTCTTTCGCGGTCGCGCCTGCGGGCGCTCCCTGTGGCGTGGTCTGCGCCAAAGCGAGCGAAAGCGGCCACATGAAGCGCAGCTTCATCAGGCCGCTCAGTTGCGAGCGCTCAAATCACGCCACCTCGGCCCCCGAGGATTCACTCCGAGGGGCGCCGACCAGAGCGAGCAAAGGCGGAGCACCTGACGAGAGCACCGCTCGCGTCAGCGCTCCGTCAGTTGCGAGCGCTTAGAACGTGTGCTTCCGCATACGCCAGGCCCAACGCGCGTAGTCGAGCATCGCGTGACGACGCTCCGCCGCCGACGGCCACTTCGACTCATCCAAGCCGAACGCTGTTTCCTTGCGCCACTTCCAATACGCGCCGCCCACGCGAAATCGCGTGGCGAAGCCGAGCATAAGAAGACCAAGAAACGACTGGATCATCGCGTCAAAGAACTCCGGCGGACCGCACCAGACCGCGCGTCAGTGCTGCGACATCAGGCCTTGGCGTGGATCAGGAATCGCACGGTCATCGAGCGCGACACCCGGCCGACCGGCGAGACCCGTTCCGTCTTCAACGAGCGGGCTGAAGCGGCTACCGATCATGCGAATGCGTTGGTTCGCTTCGACATGGCCGCTCATGATCGGCGAGAGGAAGTAGATCAGCGCCATCGCGCCGAGCGAGCCCGCCCAGAGGAAGCCGGTCGCGTCGAAGTAGACGAAGAACGACACCATGAGGAGGAGGATGAGCGACACAGGAATCATGCCTTCCCACGAGAGGCGCATGAGCTGATCGAAACGGAAGCGCGGAAGCGTCCAACGGATCGCCATCGTGAGCGAGACCATCAGCGTCACCTTGCCGAGCACAACCGCAATCTGCGCAAGCATCAGGAGCGGTCCACCTTCGACGGGGAGGTCGAGGCCAGTGAACGGATTCACCGACCAACCGCCCATGAAGAGCACGACGAAGAACGCCGAACCCGTCACGATGTGGAAGTACTCGCCGAGGAAGAACAGCGCGAACTTCATCGAGGAATACTCGGTGTGGTAGCCGCCGATGAGTTCGCTTTCCGCTTCGGCCAAATCGAACGGTGCTCGGTTCGCTTCCGCGAGCAAGCAGACGTAGAAGATGACCGCGGCGAGCGGCTGTTGGACAAGGTTCCACTGACCGTTGAGTTGCTGCTCGACGATCGTGTACGGCGCAAAGGTGCCCGCCGCGAGGACGACGCACAAGAGCGCGAGGCCCATCGGAATTTCATAGGAAATCATCTGCGCACTCGCGCGCAGACCGCCGAGGAACGACCACTTGTTGTTGCTCGCCCATCCGCCGAGGCTGACGCCGTAGACGCCAACCGCCGCCGTCGCGAGGAGATAGACAACGCCAATGTTGATGTCGGCACCGATGAGGCGTACGGGATACGTCGCACCGGGCACCGCAACGCCGAGCCACTGCACGAGGCCAGTCAGGTCAATCTGCCCAGCCCACGGAATCACGACGAAACCCATGATCGCCGGCGCAACGATGAAGCCTGGCGCCAAGAAGAAGAGCGCCTTGTCGACGCCGGTTGGGTTGTAGTCTTCCTTCAGCATGAACTTAAGGCCGTCGGCGATCGGCTGAAGGAGCCCCTGCGGGCCAACCCGGTTCGGGCCGATGCGATCTTGCATCCATGCGCTGAGCTTGCGCTCGAGCATGATGGCGTACGCACACCCACCCAAGATCACGTGGACCATCGCGAAGATGAGTCCGACGTTGACGAGGAGCTGAACGATTTCCGGCGTGAGCTGGAGGTTGAGGCCCGCGAGCATAGGGCGCGGAGTGTAGCGTGGGGTTCAGCGCACGTGGGAGGAGCCGTGATCCGCACCGAGGTGTGCAATTGCACCGAACTACGTCGCAATTCGATGATTCGACGACCTCTCTCGCACGGTCGACGGTCGCACACTGCACGCGCTGCAAGACCACGCAGAATCGAAGTGTTCTTATCAGATGCATGTTTTGACACTTGCACATGCTTGGTTAGACTCCGTTCATGAACCTCACGAACCTCAATCTCGGTTCTCGTGGCAAGGCACTTTTCGCATGCGCCATGTGCGCATATGCGCTGCTCGCATGTCCCGAGGCTGCAGAAGGAGCCGACACCACAAAGTCGGGCCGCTGGGATATTGCCTCGTTGACCGTCGCGGCGGGCGACCGAGTGCTCGCAACCGGAGGTCTCCGCATCGTCTCCAATGGACCTGTAACGATCGACGGACAACTCGAAGGTTTCGAAGGTGCGTCCATCGAGATCACAGCGCCCGTGATCCGAATTCGAGGCGGTGTTTCGACCGCGAACGGCACACACTCAAAGGCCATCAATGGTCGAGGTCAAGACGCCGGCGATATCACGTTCAACGCGGGGCTCATCGAGTTGATCGGAGCGAACATCACTGCGGGCGACGGGGGAAACGGAGGCCGCTCAGGAGATGGCGGCGCGGGCGGAAGCATCGTCTTCTCCGGATGTCCTGCCGTCTCCATGGATGAAGCTTCCATCATGAAGTCGGGCGATGGAGGCCGCGGCGGCCACGGTATTGATGGCTACACCGCCGCGGAGATGGATGGAGGCGACGGGGGTCAAGCTGGCGAGATCATCGATCCGTGCTCGATGACGCCCGCTCCGCCGCCCACCCCCGCTTGTGTCGGTCAGCCCGGGACGAACGGAGTCAATGGGGGAAACAGAGTCGCGGGAAGCGGTGGTCACGGCGGCAATGGCAAGAACGGTACGCCCCAACAGCCGAACGGCGGACACGGCGGCAACGGGAAGATTGGCGAAGATGCCACCGGGATCGCAGGAACAGCAGGCCGTCGAGGCTCCAACTGTTGCGGGGGATCAGGTGGCAACGGGGGCTTCGGTGGTTTTGGCGGCTTCGCATTCGGCGGCAACGGTGGAAACGGCGGCAATGGCGGAAACGGCTTCGGTGCCACTGGAATCGGAGGAAACGGCGGCAATGGCGGAACTGGCGGCAACGCCACCGGAGGCTCGGGAGGCAACGGCGGCGGTGGTGGCGACGGAGCGACCCCAGGCGGCGGAGGTACTGCAGGTGTCGGTGGCACTGGTCACGCGGGCGCGGGCGGCAGTGCTGGAGCGGCAGGTTCCGGTGTCGCGGGCGGCGGCACGTCCGGCGCGAACGGAGGCAGCGGAAGCGGCATGAATGGGCAAGCGGGAACGCAAGGCGCCGGGGGTGGAGTCTGCTGACCGATCCATTGGTACGCGCTCGCGGTCGATGGGGCGTTCCAAGATTTCAGTTGAGGGGTTTTCGTTGAGGGGTTTGTGTTGAGGGGTGTCGGTTGAGGACCGAGCTTCTCAAATCGCGTCATGTGTCGCGTCATGTGTCGCGTCATGAGTCGCATCATGTATCGCGTCACACCAGTTTCCGACGCAATCTTTCGGCGGCCTGGCGTGACACCGAACGAGACCAAATGACACCGACGGTTCCGGTTCGGCCGTGCAGCGTCGCTCACTTCCCGTCCTCAATTCCCGTCCTCAATTCCCGTCCTCAATTCCCATCCTCAATT
>CAIWCL010000322.1 GCA_903911205.1 uncultured bacterium | reverse complement strand
GGGCGTATCTCCTCGGCTTCGAGCAGGCGCTTGCGAACATCCGCATCGCGCGCAAGGGAAGTGCCGGCACGCCCGTCGATGCAGCGACGGCACTGGCGCTCATCGACGACGGCCGCGGCTGGAGCGCGCGGCTCGGCCTCGTCGGCTACGAACAAATGAGCGAGCTGAGGCTTCTCGAGGCACTTGGCAACTGGTCGCCCGTCGTGCGCGAGCGCGCCGCGACCGAGCTCGTGCGCCGCAAGGACGATCCGACGGCGCAGCTCGTGCGCATGCTCGAAGGCGGCGGGGAGACGCCCCGGGATCTTGACGCGCGGATCGGCGCATGCCAGGCGCTCGCGCAACTGGGCAAGCGCGCGGCCGCGGCTGTCCCCGCGCTCCGCGAAACGCTGCGTGCCGACGACCTCTGGCTGCGCATCAAGGCCGCCGACGCGTTGGCCGCCATCGGCGATGCCGCCATGCCCGCGCTCCCCGACATGCTCGCCATGCTCGCCGAGCGTGATGTCGCGGGCGATCCGCGCGGCATGCAGCAGCGCTATCTGTGCTTCGCGCTCTTCGACCGCCGCGAGGGGCTCATCGGCCGCTCGCTCGAAGGCGTCGACCGCGAGGCGCTCTTCGCCGCCGTCCGCGCCGGACTCCACAACCAGGACGGCCGCGCACGCGGCACAATCGGTTCCGTCTACCGCAATCTCTCGCGCGCCGAGATTGCGCCGCTCTTGCCCGCGATCCACGCCGCCGTCGTCGAGCCCGCGCCGAGCGGCATCATGTTCGCCGACGGCATCCGCACGAGCGGCCTCGAGATCCTGGCGCAGCATCGGATCGCCGAAGGCCTGCCGCTCTGTATCGATCTCATCGAGCCGGGGCGTTGGGGGCTTGATGGCCGCATCGGCCGCTGCCTTGCCGCGCTGAAGGTCTACGGCGGTGCCGCGAAGTCGGAGGTTCCGCGCCTCCGCGCCCTCGAGCGCGAGCTCGTCGAGCGCGGTTGGAAGGACAAGAAGCTCGCGGATCTGAAGCTCGGCGAACTCATGGCGTTCATCGAGTCGGAGCCGGTGGGTGAGCCGCTTGTTGCACTCGGCGATGCGCGATAGCAGCGATCGCCCAGCTTGGCTCAGTCGATCGTGATCACACCGAACACAACCAGCGTGATCAGCACGAACACGAACGCGACGAAGCCGAGCAGCAGGAGCCCGGGTAGATCGATCGCCAGTCGCGCGATCGTGACTCCGCGGAACGACTCCCGCAGCCAGCTCCGCACCGTGGGCGTCCGTTGCACGGTTGCGTCGGCACCACATTCGGAACACCGCGCGTTGGGCGGAGAGTCGGCGAACCCGCCGATCAGAGAGCCGCATCCCGCGCATCGCCGATCCTCGCGAGGGCGCAGATGTCCGAGCCAGCACCAGCGCACTCCGGTGAAGCCCATCGCCGCCAGCATGACGAGCGGCCCGTACGCGTTCAGGTAGTAGGTCAGAGATCCGATCCGGTAGGCTCCCGAGGAATCGTTCTGCGCGCCCGCGACGACGGGAATCAGCGTCACGACCGCGACCGCGGTGGGCCACATCCAGTCGCGGAACCGCAGTTTCAGCACATGGCGGACGCTGCGGCAATCGAAGTCGTCGGGTTCCTTCGGCATCGTTGCGTGCAGCCTACTCCGGCGCGGTCGATACTTGCGGCTGCGGTCAGCGCGTGTTGCCTACCCGAACCTTGCCGGCGCTCGCTCCGTCGCCTTTGGCTCCGATCAGCGCGTCCGCAAAGGCACGCCCGATCGGCGCCAGGATCTTGGCAGAGCCGAGATAGTGGTAGCCGCCGTTCGATGCGCCCGCGAGGCGCTTGCGCTCCTCGGGCGTGAAGTCTGCCTCGGGATTCTTCGAACGCTCGCTCCGCTCCACCAGTCGCTCGAGCTCGTCGTCCCAGAAGGGCGCGGTCTCGACGGCGAGCACGTTGCCCCCGAACTCATCGAGCCTCGCGACGTTGCGCTGCGCTTCGCGGAACCACTTCATCGGAGCGTCTGTGTTGCCCCTCATCCCATCGATCCCCATGACGCCGATCACAAACGGCATCGTTGGGGCCGCAAGATCCTTGCGCACATCGCGGACGAATTGCGCGAGCAGTTCGCTGTAGAGGTCGTACCGCTTCGCCTCTTTCTCATCGGGGTACACGCCGCCGTCGACGTAGTCGTTGAAGCCTTGGAACCAGACGAACCCAGCGATCTCGGAACCCCGTGTTGCATCGAAGCCAGGCACCACTCGCGGAATGTCAGCGAGCACCTTCCGCACATGCGCGATCATCTCTCGGTAGTAGACGCCCGTCGCTGCAATCTTTTCCGCCTTGAGTTTCTCAATGTCCTCACCGCGTTTCGCTCGCTCTGCGAGTTCGCCCTCGCGCCACTCGAACGGCCCCGCGCTCGGCGGACGGAAGTCGGTATGCAGGCTTCGACCGCCCCACGAGGTCTTGATGAGGAGGACATCTTCGCCAAGTCGCTTCTCCATCGTGAGACCAAACGTGAACTCGGGGCCGATCTTCTCCTCTGGTGCCCCGAACCCGACTGTCAGTTGGCCCTTCGCCTCGGTGAGGTCGGTGTAGGCGTCACCGAGGCAGCCTACGGAAGAGATCCACGTCCGTTCGCACACGCGCGGCGTGCCGTTGGCTCCGAGCATCTCCGCGAGAAGCGGTGCGGTCTTCGGATCGTCGGCCATCGCGTCGAAGGTCGAAATTGCCGCGTGCCCCTGCATGTTTGATTGCCCAGCGAGGATGAAGACCTTGATCGGCCGCGACGCGTTGCCGCGCTCGGCGGGCGGAACCGGCGGGGGCGTCGTTCCCTTGCCCTTGATTGCTTTGCCAGTCAGAACAAGCCCGCGCTTCGGAATCAGCAGCATGAACGCCGTCACCGACGATGCGGTCATGCGCGAGTCGGCGCCGTAGCCCGCGTTGTCGCGGTTCGGTTGGTAGTAGTAGGTTCCGTCGGTGCACTGCGCGAGCGCGAACCACCATCGGTTTGCGTCCATCAGCGCGCGATAGCTCGCGGGGTCGACGCTCGCTCCGAGCGCCGTGTACGCCATGCCCATCGCAGGCGACCCGTGCGTGTCGGGGAAACTCTGCGGATGCGCGCCGATGACTGTCGCGTGCAGTCGTGCCCGATCGCGATACTTCGCGTCGGCGTACGGACTCATGAAGTTCGCGATGGCAGCCGCTCCGGTGCGCCCCATGTCAGCCCAACCGTCGTCGCGCCCGCCGACACCGTCGCCGTACCAGACATATCCGTTCTTCCCGCTGCCGCGCCTCAAGAAGTCGTACGCGGCATCGTGGTTCGCGCGGTCGATCTCGATCCCGCACCGCGACATCATCGCGTAGGCAAGCGCGCCTTGTGCCGTGATCATGGCGATCGGGCCGTAGCCCTCGAACCCGGGATTGTGCCCCCAGCCGCCGTGCGAGTCGCGCGGACCCTTCGGGAAGCTGTGCGGGTGCGACTCCTTCGCGCGCGGGTTGATCTGCGACATGTCGAGGTACTGGCCCGCGGCGATGAAGTCGTGTACCTCCTGAAGTTCGGGAAGTACCCACGCTTCGCGCGTCGCCAAGTAGTACTCGCTCAAGACAAGCGCCGCGCCCATGTAGGTCCAGTTCGGAAGCGACGCCTTCGCGTCCGGGTCCGACGCCTTCGTCTCGCTCGAGAGGTGGCGAACGCATCGCTCGACCGCAGGCATGTACTTCGGATCTCCGCTTGCCAGAAGCGCAAGCGGCGCAAAGGTGTCATGCACCGCGTCGCCGAAGGATCCGTCAGCGCGCTGATGCTTGACGAGGTACTCGAGAAGCTCGCTCGCGATCTTGTCTGACTTCGCGCAGTCCGCTGGGTAGTCCTTTCCGAAACTTCCGTACGTCGTGCCGACGTCGAGCGTGACCGCGAGTTCCGTTCCGTCGCGCAGGATCGTCAACGCGAGCTTTCCGGGGGCTGTGCCGCGTGCGTCCTGCGCGGCTTCGAGCGCCGTGGCGAACTCCGCGATCGGTCCAGTCGCGCCGAAAACTTCCTCGCCATAGCCGTTGCGATGCGCCTCGCGAAACATCGCGCCGCTGGCACCGACGATCCGGTCACCGACGCGCACGATGCCGGCGGCGGGGGAGTTCGCGAACACGTGACGGATCACAAGCGACTTCGGCTCGTCGGCCACGAGCTCTGCGCGCATGCCGGTGATGCCGAGGTTGTAGTACCAGCCGGGCACCTCGGCATCGGGGCCGGATCGCGCGCGCTGCTTCCAAGGGTGACCGCTGTCGTGGTAGTGGACCTGCGCCGTCGCGGACGCGGCGACGACGAACGTCGCGACGATGGAGAGGACGCGCGCGACGAGGGGGGCAGCCCGGAAGTTCATGGCGTCGACCGTACCCGTTGGACGAGCGCGGGTCTATCCCATGCGTCGGTGAAATCCACGCGGCACTGCGATGGTGGCGAAACAACGCTCGCTCATCCGCGAAACCAACGCTCGCGGTTGACGCCTCGGCTCAACTGCCGCGGCGCTGTGCCCGTTTCCACCGCTCGATCTCGCGGGCGAGATGCGATCGTCGGAACCCGCGGCCCGAGACGAGCCGCTGCCAGTCGGGTGCGTGGTCGAAGTGCTGCAGCTGCACGTGGTAGTAGTTGATCTACTCGAGCACCGCGAGGAGGAGCAGCACCGCAGGCGCCACGAACTGCGCGGAAAGCTCCGGGCTGCCGTTGATCCACTCCGCTCCGACGGCGACCGCCGCTGCCACGCACAGGCCGATCGCGGGCCAGCGCATCCGGATGAGGAGCGGAAGCCAGTCCGCGGTCGCGGTTACCTCGCCGCGCGCCCTGCGCAGCATCATCCGCAGCACGATGGTGCCAATCACGAGCAGGAACGAGCACGCGAGCCCGGACAGGACCAGTGCGGTCGAAATCCTGCCACCCGACTTCAGCACCAGGTACACGGCCAGCGCCGGAACGAACACGACGTTCCCTGCCTCCAACTTCCAGTAGGTCGTGAGCCGCCGGACAGGAGAAGGACTCGTGGCCATCGAGGTCTCGGGAAAGTGAAGCTCGCAGGCAGGCGGAACCCGCCTGCGCCTTGAGGGGCCCGGCGCGTGCGGAGGATAGTGGCGCGTTAGGGCGATGTCGACGGTGCAGGGTTCGCGTGTCCGTGTCGCTTTGCTCTTGTTTCGTGCTTCCCTCTTCAGGCCGCGGGCTTCATCGGACGGTAGGTGTCCCCGCGACCTGTTCACCGAGAGCCGAGAGCGCGTGAGAGCACCCGCGCTGATGCGCGACTTCACGGACCCACGGATCGGTGCGAGCGGGGTTGATGCGAGAACCCGCGAGAGCGGCAGAGAGCGCGAAGATGCCCCCAACGCCTCAGGATCGGTGTTCCCGCGTCCCCATCAATGAACAAGCGGGTTGACCGTTCTCGGTCAACCCGCTTGAAGCTCCCCGAACTGGACTCGAACCAGTGACATGCGAGTTAACAGCTCGCCGCTCTACCAACTGAGCTATCGGGGAATAGGTTGTGGGACGGAGAGGATACCGTCCGCCGCAGGATCGTCAAGGTGGGGGGCGCACTTCAGTCATGCTGAACGAAAAGTCGTTGAAACTCACCCTGAACAAACCAACGAGTGGCAATTTCCGCCGAAATCCCTGCGTTGAGCCGTCCATGCCCGCAGACCGTCGCACTTCCCAAGCCCAACGCTTCGCGCCGTTCTTCCTGAGCGCGTGCGTCGTTTCGTCCGGGGTTGCGGCGGACCACGCAGCGCCGTGCGCACAATCAACACCAACGCCCGCAACCGCAACCAAGCCGTCCACGCCGACCTACGCCGCCGACATTGCGCCGCTCATCATGCGCTCGTGCGCCGAGTGTCATCGCGCGGGCGGCGTCGCGCCGTTCTCGCTTGAAACTTCCGACGATCTCACCCGGCGCGCGAAGAACATCCTTCGCGTCATCCGCGACGGCACGATGCCGCCGTGGTTCGCGGAGATGCCCGATGGCTCTCCGCATCGATTCAAGAACGATCCGTCGCTCACCGGTCACGAGAAGGAAGTCATCACGCGATGGCTCGAGTCGAGCGATCGTCCGCTTGGCGATGCAACGAAATTGCCCACACCCCGCGGCCCCGCGCCCGAGTGGCAGATCGGGAAACCTGATCTCGTCGTCGAACTTCCACGTGAAGTCGAAATCAAGGCATCCGGCACGATGCCGTATGTGAACCTGCGCGTTTCGCCTGGTTTCACCGAAGACCGCTGGGTGCGTGCGTGGGAAGTCGCGCCGACCGCGCGTGAGGTCGTACACCATGTGCTTGTCTTTGCGGTGCCGAAAGGCGCGCGTGGTCCGGCCGACGAATCGCGCGGTTTCTTCGCGGCGTATGTGCCCGGCAACGGTTCAAAGATCTACGACGCAACCCGCGCAAAGCGTCTGCCCGCCGGTCACGATCTCGTCTTCCAACTGCACTACACGCCAAACGGACGCGCGACGGTCGATCGCACGCGCCTTGGGCTTGTCTTCGCAGAAAAACCGCCTGAGCGCGAAGTGCGCACCGCAGGCATCTTCGATCCGAAACTCGATATCCCGCCGGGCGCTGCAGACCATCGTGAAGGCGCAGCGCTGACTGTTCCCGCGGACGCGCGCATTCTCGCGTGGATGCCACACATGCACAATCGCGGAAAGAGTTTCCGCGCGTATCGCGAAACGCCCAGCACGCCAAACGCCGAGCGCGAACTTCTTCTGAATGTGCCGCGCTACGACTTCAACTGGCAACTTGCGTATGAGTACGCGACGCCGATTCAAGTGAAGCGGGGCACGGTGCTCTCGATCGAAGCAATTTTCGATAACTCTCCGGAAAACGCGGCGAATCCAGATCCGAACAAGCGCGTGCGCTGGGGACAGCAAACGACCGATGAGATGCTCATTGGATACATCGAGTATGAGTTGATCGATGAGTCGGCCAACGCAACGCCCGCGCTCGGTGGTCAGTCTCGTGGACTTCGTCGCGATCGCGCAGCGCAGTTTTCCTTTCTTGATGACGACGACGACGGCGCGCTTGAGAAAGGTGAGGGTGGTGCGCTCGTTGCGCGTGTTTTCAACGCAGCCGACGCCGACCATGACGGCCGCATCACCCGCGCAGAGTTCGACGCGTATCTCGCAAAGCGTGGATTGAACCCGAACCGAACCGCTGAAGAAAAGCACGACGAATCGATCGAGTGATGTTTCACTGCGAATCCGCGCACCTCATCGATGCGCGGCCTCGGCTCTTTCTTCGAGCAGAGCGAGCTTTACGGGCACGGGCCGAATGCGGAGAGCACCGCGGCGAGATCCGTGGCCCCAACCGTTCCATCACGATCCACATCTGCGATCGAACGTGCTGCGTCCCATTCATTGAGCACGATGGCCAAGTCCGCCGCGTTGGTGGTGCCATCCACATTGAGATCGGTGCGACAATCGAGTACCGATTCAGCGAGAGGCTCAAGCGTTGTATCTGCGTCGATGATCACATCCTCGCCGAGACGAAGCCCGCTGGATGAGCGGCTCAGCACGAGTCGCGACTTCACTTGAAGTCCGTGCATCGGATGCGTTGGATTCGCAGAGAGACCCTTCGGGCTGACCTTCCAAGCGGTCGTGACGCGATTCGTGTCGACCGTGCAAATCGTGCCGCGATCACCGTCGGCGAGATCGACCACGCCGGTAGGAAACGCAAGCGGCACTTCAACGAGGCCCTTCGTGCTGAGTCGGAACGTCGTCACTTGGCCGTTCGTGAGCAAGAACGCAAAACCGTGGGCAACGGTGAGGCGCGTCGAAAGGTTGATGGTCGCATTGCCTGGAATGGCGAGTGATACGACCGTCGTGCCTTGCGCGGTGTAGTTCACCGCGGCAATCGTGCGCGTACTCGGAATCAGGTAGTGCGCAATGTCACCCGCAACACTCACGGCGGTTGACGGGCCGGGAAGTGTGGTGACAAGCGGTTGCAACGTCAGACGATCGAGATCGACGCGCGCTCCGTGCCCAGACGCGAGCGAAACATGGAGATAGCGAAGTCGATCAACGTCAAATCCGCGCACGGTGTTTCCTGCGGGTGGAGTGAACGCGGTCACACTGGTTTCGTTGAAACGATTGCGCACACGAATTGCGCCATCGACAAGTGTCGCGAAGCGAATGTCATCAGGTAGCACTCGCATGAGTGGGGATGGGGTCTCAAGCGAAAATGGTGCGGTCGCCGCGCGGCCAGGGCGCCAAGTTCCAGCTTCGGGTGTGATGCGCGATGCTTCAGTAGATTCCGAATCCCACGTGTAACAGGCGGCTGGCCACACCGCGATGACACCCTCGAGAAGCGTGAGTGCCGCCGTCGCCGAAGACGCGGAGAGTCGCTCTGCCGCACCTGAACCGGACGTACTTGTGTACGTCATCGGCGTCACGTTCCACCACGACGTTGCGTACGGCGACTGAGTTGTTCGCGAATCCGAACCGCTTGATATCGGATCACGGACGCCGAGTCGCTTCAGGCCACCGCCTGCGATTGCTGTCGTGATCGCTTGGAAGTGTCCGCTTGTGCGCGATGTTTGCGTGAAGGTCGAGCCGCTCCACGTTCCGTTATGTCGACCGAGCAGCATCAAGCCGATCGCGTCGTTGTTCGCGCCAACGCAGGCAAATTCATACACCGAGGGGAAGTAGCCGCGGCCCGCGTTCCAGTAGTACTGGCGCACAACGAAATCGTCGCCGAGTTGCGCAGCGAGGTCGTTGTAGAGCGATGCATACGAACTTCCGCAACTCGTCCCTGAGGTACCGCATGCCGCTGCTGCGCTGCTTCCACTACTCGTGGAAAGAGTGTTGCCGTAGGTACAAAGCGTCGTGCCAATCGAGACATAGTTCGACGCGTTTTCCCATGTACCCGCCACTGGAATGCCAGGCCCGAGATGGGGGAATCCGTGCGCGGAGACGTAGCCAAGAATGTCGAAATTCGACGCAGGACCACAGTAGCAATTCCCGTTGTTTGGAAGATCACTACGACGTTGATCAACATCGGGCATATCAAGTACGACGTACGCAAACGTGTTCGCGTCGACGTAGTTCGTGAACGCGATTTCAGCGTGCAACTCAGATGAAAGACTGAATACCGCGCAGGCGATCGCAGGGATCGCACGCGAAACATCGCGGGAGAATCGTTGAGGCATAGGGGTTCTCGGGACGTACCGGTGGGGACTGCCGGAACTCGGGGCATGCTCCGTGTCCGGGTTGCCGCAAGTTCAAGTGAGCGATTCCGGCAGATTTGTTCGAGTTCCGACCGGTCGAACGGCCGGAGTAGCGTATTGGTGCGCCACGACGTACGTTGTCCGTATGTCCCACCTCAATCGACGCTCGTTTGCGGCACTTACTGGTTTGACCGGACTTTCTGCGTTGCTTTCGCGGCCAAGCGAGGCAAGTGCAGCGATGCGCGAAGCGCCCACCGCGCAATCGAACAGCACGAACGCCGCGCGCGCGCGCACTCTTCGCTTTGCGCACTTCACCGATCTCCACATCACGCCCGATCGACCGAGTGAGCCGGGCATGAAGCAGGCATTTGAAACGGCACAAGCCGACGGCATCGAGATGATCCTCACCGGCGGCGACCTCATCATGGATGGGTTCGCGACCAGGCGCGCGCAAGTCGATCGCGAATGGGCGCTCCTCCACAAGATCTTCCAAGAGCACTGCCGCGTGCCGGTCGAACATTGCCTCGGCAATCACGACATCTTTGGATTCTGCCGCTCCAAGGCAGAATTGAAGGGTGATGAACCAGACTACGGATACGGGCGCTCGCTCGGAGAGCTCAAACTCGGCGCGCGATGGCGGAGTTTCGACCGCAACGGTTGGCACTTCATCGTGCTCTCGTCGGTTGAACCTGATCCGGACAACGAGTGCGCGTATCTCGCGTATCTCAATGACGAGCAGCGCGCATGGCTTGAAGCTGATCTGGCGGCGACCAAGTTGCCGACGGTGGTCGTGTCACACGTTCCGATCATCACGGTGACCGCGACGATTCGTGCGGGCGAAAGCGAGCGAAAGAAGAAGGAAACAGTGATCGCGGGAAGCCAAGTACATCTTGATGCCGCGCCAGTGCACGGCATCTTCCGCCGCACGGGCAATGTGAAGTTGGTGCTTTCCGGGCATATGCACCTCGTCGATCGCTGTGAAGCAGATGGCGTCACCTACTGCTGCAGCGGTGCGGTGTGCGGTGGTTGGTGGAAGCCGCACAAGACCTACTGCGAGCCAACCTACGCGCTCATCGATCTCTTCAACGATGGCTCGTTCGACTATCGCGTGAAGCCAACGGGTTGGACGAATCCGTAAGCGGCGGCGTGATGTGCGTCACTTGACGGTACGTACGACTTCCACCGCGAGAACGCCTTCGATCGTTGAAAGCCGCGCGATCAGTTGATCGGCCGCGGTTTCTCCTGCAAGTTCGACTTCGTAGCTGCGTTCGATCGCAGTGCCGCCGCGCACGCTTTCAATGCCGCGCAACGACTTCGCAGGACACGCCGCGTCGAGTTCGCGCGCGAGTATCTCGTGGCCCGCAAAGTCGGGCCCAACGCGAATACTGAGTCGGAACGCGCCGCCTTCAAGGGCGTAAAACGCGGGAGTTCCCGAGCCGAAGAGTTTCGCCGCAGCCGCGATGAACGGCAGCGCCATCGCCGGAAGTGCGATGTAACCCGCACCAATCGCGAGGCCGATCGCAACCGCACAGATGACGAAGGCGGTGTCGCGCGTATCTTCGACGACGGTGCGAAAGCGCACGATCGACAGCGCTCCCACGATACTGAACGCTCGCGCAATGTTGTCGCCGATCACGATCGTCGTGACGCTGAGGAGCAGCGTGAGCAGCACGAGCGTGGAAACAAAGCGCGCGTCGGCGGATCGGCCGCGTGTCCAGCGATAAATCAGCGAGACGATGAATCCGAAGAAAATTGCGAGGAAGAGTCGCGTGAGCGCGACCGACGCAGTGATGTCCGGGTCACTCGAAAAAGGCTGAGAAAGCCACTCGTTCATGTGTGTACATCGCTCCGACGATCGCCTTGTGAGGGCTTATGGTTTCGACGAGTTTGATGATGCGGGTGCTGCCGTCGTCGCAGCGGACTTCGGTCGAAACTCGCTGAGAAACTTCGAGCGCTTCTCAAAGAACTGGCGCAGGCTACCAGTCTCAGCGGAGGAAGTGTCACGTTCGAAGGCCTCGGTGGTGAAGGCCTTTCGGGTGTCCTTCGCAACGCGCGACGCAATCGTGTCGTGAAGGCGCGCGACGATCGGCCTCATCCTCTCCCACGACATTTCCTGTCCGAGAGCGCGCACATATCCGAGGTAACGTTCGCGCAGCGCGGGAACTTGCAACAGCCGACTTCGGAGCGGCTTCGTGAGATCGTCCATCCCAACCAACGGATCGAGTTCGGTCATCGAGCCGCCGCCCATGCCGCCGCCCGTGCCACCGCCCGTGCCGCCGCCCATGCCGCCGCCCGTGCCACCGCCCGTGCCACCACTGGGGCCTCCGCGTCCGCCATCCTGCGGGCGGGCGCTTTGGTTGGATTCTTGCACCGCTCCCGGCGCGCTTGCTGCTCGGGGCGGCGGTGGTGGAGCACCTTCGGCTGGATCTGCAGGTCGTGGTCGCATGCCACGTCCAGGGCGGCCTTCACTTGCCGGATCTGCCGGACCGCCTGGCCCCATGCCTCGGCCGCGCCCGCCACCTGGTCCGCCACCCGGTCCACCACCAGGCCCACCGCGCGACGACTTGAACGCTTCGTTCATGTCGTGCGGAACGATGTGGAAGACACCCTTCGGATCGCGATAGAGCGAGTAATCGCTGGCACGCGTCCAGTAGCCGTCGGAGTTTGCCGTCGCGACATCAAGGGCGAGAAACCACAGCGCGCCATCGATATCGAGCATCGGCTTCAACGCCTCCTCGAGTTGATCGAGCGGCGTCTCGCTGAGTGTCTTGCACAGTTGGACAAGTGCTTCCCAGTCCTTCTCGCGATCTTTCGTCTTGATTTCGTATCGCTCTCGATATCCCGCAAGTTCTTCACCGCGGTAGTCAAGCCCGCCTGTTGCGCGCGGCGAACCTTTCACTTTCCAACGCGCGCCATCGCCCTCAAAAGCGGGCCAATGCTCGCGCAGGAAGACCTTGTTGAACTGCTCGACATTCACGAACACGCCCCACGACTCGCCATTCACAACGACTTCGACAAAGTTCGCCTTCGGCGCCGGAATGTGCGGCGCTGCGAGTTGTGCGTAGAGCACCGACGACATGAATGACGCGTCGCCATTCGCATTGAGAAAATTCAGCGTGTTTTGGCCGTAAAGCCGCGCGTTCGGTTCGGTGTGGTCGATCGCGATATTGAACGAGCGCTTCGATCCGCGCGGAACCATCATGTAGCTTGAAGCTCCACGGAAATGGACGCCGACGCCTTCGTACACCTTTCCGTCGACAGTCATCCGTGCGGGCACATCGGCGTCGGTGTTGTGAAAGAGCTCGAGTTCTTCTTCCCAGTTCGGGAGATCGAAATCGATGAAGACCGTGCGCACGACTTCGGTCGCGAAGAGCGGTGCATCGGGGTAACTCGCAACGTCTTTCGGCGAGACCTTCGGCCCCGGCACTTTCGGCGCGGCATTCCCGCCTGGCCCTCGCATGCCGCCGCGACCGCGTCCACTCTGCGGACTCTTCTTGAGTTCTGCGCGCGCCGCGTCGCGCTCCGCGCCCTCAAGCCGACCATTGTTGTCTTTGTCGAAGTTCTTCAGGATCTCGCGTGTCGGGGCGTTCGGTCCGCCTGGCCCATCTGGTCCACCAAAACCGCCGGGCCCACCGGGTCCAAACGGTGGCGGGCCGCCAAAGATGTCGTCCTCTTGTGGCGGTGCTTGCGCAACAGCCTGTGCCGCCACAAGAAGTGCGAGCAGTGCAAAGCGACGCGATTTGAAGGCCGGGTGTTGCATGCGATATCTCCACAACTCACGAGTCGAACGGTTGCCCGATCGAACGCGGTGCGGGACGCCGTACAACCGCAAATTCAGCCGATCTTCGCAATTCCGCCCATGTAGCCACGCAGCGCTTCAGGGATGACCACCGAGCCGTCGGATTGCTGGTGCATCTCGAGCAAGGGGATGAGGACGCGCGGGCTTGCTGCGACGGTGTTGTTCAGCGCGTACGCGAAGCGCGTCTTGCCGTCCGCGTCTTTGTAGCGAAGATTCAGGCGTCGGCACTGGAAATCATTGAGCCGGCTCGCAGAGTGCGTCTCGCCAAACTCACCAGTCGGCGCACCATCTTTGCCAACATCGCCACGACCCGGCATCCAACTTTCGATATCGATCATGTCCTCGTTCTTCACGCCGAGGTCGCCCGTGCAGCACTGCAGCAAGCGGTACGCAAGGCCGAGCGACTGCAAGATCATCTCGACCGACTCAATCATCTGCTTGTGCCACGCACGGCTCTCCGCGTCATCTGCCTTACACACCACCACCTGCTCGACCTTGTCGAACTGGTGGATCCGGTAAAGGCCTGCGGTGTCCTTGCCAGCGGCACCTGCTTCGCGTCGGAAACAGGTCGACACGGTGCAGTATTTCAGCGGCAATTGCTCGTGCGACAGAATCTCATCGGCATGGAGTCCCATCAAGCCCACTTCGCCCGTTCCGGTGAGGAAGAGGTCGTGACCCGAGCCGCGCTTGGACTCTTCGATGTGATACGCCTGCTCGCGCCCTGCAGGGAAGAAGCCCGTGCCGACCATGCATTCTTCCTTCACGATGACAGGAATGCCCATCGGGCTGAAGCCACGTTTGTCGGCCATGAAGTCAACCGCGTATCGCAGCACCGCCTGATGAAGGCGCATGCCGAGGCCGGTGAGGACGTAGTGCCGAGTGCCCGACATCTTCACGCCACGCTCAAAGTCGACAAGTCCGTGCATCTTCACGAGTTCGAGATGCGTGCGGGGCTTGAAGCCACGGTTCTCTGCGAAGGTCTTCGTGAAGTCCCAGTTCGCTGGCGCCCAACGGCGAATCTCTTGGTTGTCTTCGCTGCCTTTCCCCTTCGGCACATCGCCAGACGGGGGTTGCGGAACTTGCAACCAGAGTGCTTTGAATTCAGGCTCAAGCGCAGCCAGATGACGCTCTTCTTCGATCACGAGCGCCTTGAGTTCTGATGGACGCGCTTCGAGCGCGGCGATCTCCGTCTCCAAGCGATCCTTCTCGTCACCAGCGGCGGCTTTGAGTTTGCCTTTGAGTTGACCGATCTTTGGCCCAATCTCCTTCGAGATCCGATTCTGCTCGCTGCGTGCAGTTTCAAGTCGCGTCACAATCGCGCGACGGCCTTCATCGAGCGCGAGAAGTCGATCAATATCGACATCCATGCACTTGTCGCGGGTGCCGTTGCGGTACTTGTCGGGATTCTCGCGGAGGTCTTTCAGATCGATCATGACGAGCGAAAGATACCGCAGAAGCGAGCTCGGTGAGGCCTACGAGTTCCGAGCGGTCGTGATCTTCCCGGTCGCCGCTGCGGCGTCGACCTTTGGCGCGACTCACGCCAAAGCGAGGAAGTCGCGAGCGCTACGAATCGGCCTTGTACAGCCCGCCGCGATTCATTCGCGGCGAGGCGTGCCAAAGCGAACACGTTGCGAAGCAGGTTGCGAGCGCTCAAATCACGAGCGCTCAAATCACGAGCGCTCAAACACGATACGACGGCGGCGCGGCCCAACGCATTTTCGAGCGCAGCGCATCCCAGTATCGGTTCGACGGATTCGCGACGAACTTCGCATGAAGCGCGTTCCGTCGCACGATCACGCGGTCGCCGCGACCGACGGGGATAAACCGCTGACCATCAAGCACGACACACGTTCCCTCGTTCACGCGTCGAAGCCCGAACGAAATGGTCTCGTGTGCGCCAACGACGACCGGTCGAAACGCAAGACTTTGCGCGCAAATGGGCGTGATCGTGATTCCTGCAACGTCCGGGTGGACAATCGGTCCACCCGCGCTTGCGCTGTACGCGGTTGAACCTGTCGGCGTCGCAATGATTACGCCATCGCCTGTGATATCCACGCCTTCGAGATCGTCATCGACCGACATCGAGAGTTCGATCATGCGATGTGGAGTGCCTGCCGTGAGGACCGCATCGTTGATCGCAACACCGGTATCGCGTTCACCGTTTGTGCGGCAAACCTCGACGGAAAGCAGCATTCGCTCGCGCAGTGGAGGACTTGCGCCGAAGACAAGCGACGCGTGCTTCTCGAGGTCTGCAACATCGAATTCCGCGAGGAAACCCAAGCGTCCGGCATTCACGCCGACAATTGGTGCGCCGCGCGAAACGAGTCGTCGCGTTTCGCCAATCAGTGTTCCGTCGCCGCCCACAACAACCGCGAGGTCGAATGCAAGCGCGGCGGGTAGGGGCTCGTCACCAGAAGGGACTTCTGACACCGCTCCGTGCTGCGTCAAGAGAGGACGTATCGCATCGGCGGTACGTGCAGCTTCCGGCTTTGTGCGATGAGCGATGAGAAGGATATTCGGCATGTCGAAAGCCTCCAGCGCGCGTTAACTGACGAGCCCCTTCGTGAGTCGCATAAATGCAGTTTCGAGGCTGATTTGCTCGGGTTGGAGTCGAGCAAGGCGGAATCCTTGCGCGAGCAGACGAGCCGCGAGTTCGCTTGCCGCGATCTCCGCGTTTGGCTCGAGGATGACATCCATCCGTTGCCCGCCTTCTTCGAGCGCGACTTCAACCCGCGCGACGCCACGAACCGCGCGCAGCAACTGCGCCGCGTCCTCGGTTCGCGCTTCAACTTGGATCTGCACGACTTTGCCGACTTTCGCGCGCTGCATCAGATCCGACACCGGGCCAGCGAACACCAACTTTCCTTGTTCGATCACGCCAACGGCGTTACAGAGGTCCGCCAGTTCGTACAGGATGTGCGATGAAATCAGGATGGTCTTTCCGATTCGGCGCAGTTCCTTGAGGAGTTCACGCATTTCGATGCGTGCGCGCGGATCGAGACCTGAACTCGGTTCATCCATCAGGAGAACCTTCGGGTCATGGATGAGGACGCGCGCAACGGCGAGACGCTGCTGCATGCCGCGCGAGAGTCCATTCACTTCGCTCTCGGTCTTGTGCGTGAGATCGGTGAGTGCAAGCACCTCCGAAATCGTCTTCTCGCGCCGTGAAGGCGGGACGGCATAACACGCAGCAAAGAACTCCAAATACTCCGTCACGGTCATGTCCTGATACGCGCCCATGAAGTCAGGCACATAGCCAATCAACGGTCGAATCAGGTGATTTTGATAGCCGACGACCTTGCCGTCGATGCGAGCCTCGCCCCACGTTGGCTTGAGAAGTGTTGCGAGAATCTTGATCGTCGTCGTCTTGCCCGCGCCGTTTGGGCCAATGAAGCCGAAGCAGGTGCCTTCCTCAATGACGAGATTGAGGTTGTCGAGCGCGACGAAATCGCCGTACTTTTTCGTGAGATTGACCGTTTCAATCATCGGCATAGCTTGGTCTCGCTCAGTTCGTTCAATCCTGGCCTTGCACTCGCGCACGTGGATCCCAACCATCAACCCCCAACCATCAACCCCCAACCATCAACCCCCAGCCATCAACCCCCAGCCATCAATCCCCAACCATCAACCCACAGCCATCAATGCTGATCCATAGCATCGTCCTCACTCGGCAACTCATTGCCCGGTTGCATTGTCCGGGACTTCAAGCTCTTGTTCTGACTCCGTGTCCACATTTCGTTGAGAGCCTTTGAGCGGCGCATTTGAGCGCGGCACACGTTCCGGAATCACGGAAGCAAACTCGCCTGGAAGCGGCATCACCCAACGCACAAGGACACGTCCTTCCGAGGGGACTTGCTCGCCATCCACACGGAGTGGATAGGGGAGCGAAGCATCAACCCAACCCATCACGATGAGGCAGGGTTGCGTGAAGTAATTCGAGAGATCAAGACCGCGCTCGCTGAAGCGGGGCAGTCGCAATACACTCGGATCGCTTGGCGGATTCTGCAAATACGCCGGCGGCTGCATCATGCTGTACAGCGACATCATTTCGAGATCAAGCTTGATTGCGAGTTCATCTCCGCCCGCGATCATGTTGAAATTGAACTGCGAGGCTCGCTTGTAAATCGGCGCGTAATACCGATTCTCCAAGTCGCGCGCGAGCCCGACGCGATCGGTCATCGCGGCGGGGGGGAACACTTTCGCAAGATCGAGTTCATCGCCCCGATTCCAACGTTGGATCGACACCATCGTTCCACGATTGGGCAACTGTCCAACGAATCGTCGCTCTGGTGCTTTGCCGAGTTCAACGGGTTTCAGCGTCTGGAGTGGGTTCTGCGCGGGCCAGATATGAACCGCGAGCACGTCTTCGAGTGGCCCCGGCAAGTCATGTCGGAGCGTTCCTGTCAGTTCGATGCGCGGACCTCCGCTCGCACGGTCCACCGTCGCGGTGACTGGAGTGGTGATCGAGGGAAGTCGTCCCCAACCCTCGTTCAGTGCTCCGAGCCACTCGGCCCGAAAGTCGATCGAGGTTGCACGCGACGGAGCGTCCATCGAGCCCGGTGAATCCAGTTCGATTGCATAGCGCTCACGGCTTGGAAATCCTTCAACTGTTGAACCGAAGGAGCGCCACGAAGTCAGCAGGTTGCGACGTTCGGCGCGGCCATCAGCGGGAGGGTCGAGTTCCACGCGCGTGCTGCCGTAGTTCGGTGCGTAGAGCGAGAACCATCCGGTCGCGCGTCGCCACTGCGGTGCGCTCGGGTCCGCCTCACCCGGTGCGCGCTCAATCATGTCGAGCACGGTCAAGTGCTTGATTCGTGCGTCGGAACCCGAAAGCGTTCCTCCGATGAGCCAGATGCCCAGCGAGAAAGCCGCCGCGACTCCGACATAAACGACCCACGCCCACTTCTCGCGCTTGAACATCTTGAGCAGCGCAAAGCCAAATGGCCCTGCAATGAGCCAATACAGCGTGAAGACGGCAGTTGCAGCGAGTACACCGACGGCCGCTTCGCCGGCGAGGCCAATCTCCGCGGCGATATTGTTTCCTTCGCCAACTTGTTCTGTGTATCCACCACCGGCGAGACGTTTCGTCTCATCGAGCGCGGTGTACTCCGCGCCGCTCGGAGTGTCGGCGCGACGACCAAGAATGCGGTTCCAAAAGACATCGCCTTGTGGCATCGCGGGCGTTTGCAGTCCGCGGGCGGCGAGTTCTTCGACATCGAGCCCGAGAAGCGTGATGTGCCCGAACCCATACTCGCGGCGAATGCCGATGAGTGCGCCGTCGATCGAGTCTGCGCTCAAAACCGCGGGAACTTCGGGATTTCCGCTTCCATCGCGCCTCGCGGGTACCGCGATGAAGGGCCGCCAACCATCCTTGAGGGTCGTCGGATCAAAGATCGCGAGTCGCGTTCGCGCGTCCGGCGCTCGAAGCGCGTCGCTTACCGAAAGCAGTGGAAGGAGCGACGAGACGCGCACGTCATCGATGCGCGTCGGCGCGGTTGTCGGCAGAATGGAACTGAACGCGTGTCGACTCGGTGTTCCGATCGACCATGGATCACCCGCCGCTGGGAGCGCAATGACGAGATTCCCTCCGCGTTCGACCCACTCAAGCAGCGCCTGTGCGCTGTCATCAGAGATGCGCGAGGGAGGAATGATGTTGCCACCCCACACGAGCGCGTCGAGCGTTGCGTAGCCCTCCCAACGATCAGGGAATCCATCCTCTTCGCGGATGTTCCCGATCGAGGTCACGGTATGCATCGAGGGAATGACGTTGTTTGCTCGCGTCTGTGCGAAGATGTCAAGCCCGTAGGAGCGTGGTCCAACAACCGCGATGGCATCGACCTCGGGCGCGAGAAACTGTGGTTCGGTTTCTGCAACTGGCGCACGCGGGGCAATCTTCACCGAGCCGAGGTCGCGGACGCGCTCACCACCTTCGACTGCGAAGAGTCGGAGGTCGTAGATCTCATCGCGCAGTGTTCCTTCGCCGAAGGGAGGAAGCGTGCCGAAGATCCAGCGCCGCGTTGCCTGCCCTGGATTGAGGACGACGCGTCGCACGTGTTCCGCGATGTCTCCATCGGCGTTGGGCAATTCCCACGCCATCTCGACCTCCACGGGGCTCGTCAGCGAACTTCGCAACTCGAGTTGGACGCCAACCGGCCCGCCGCTGCGGAGGAGATCCGCCGCGCCGAAATGACGAACCTTGACGTCGATATCTGATCCGTGCGCGAGGTTCGCTGCGCCAATGGCAATTCCGAGAACTGTAATGATCCACAGTTTGACGAGGAACGCGATGCGATGACTTCGACTCCGCTCCGGCATGGGGGCGAAGTGTACCGGGAGTGCCGCCCTCGCCGCCGCCAAGCGAGCCGCGGGATTCGTCGGTCGATTTGCGCTCGCCGGGGTCAGTGCACTCAACCAAGGGGCAGATCCGGCCGATCTCCCCGTCATGGGAGCAGCGGTCATCATTCTCACGCTCGGAGCCGCGACACTCGCCGGACTCCTGATGCTTTCGACCATGGCCGCACGCATCGATCACGCCGAGCGTCTGTCACGACTCGTGCGAGAGACGCGTCGACTTCGATCGAATCGCGCCGCGGAGCAGGCGGCGTCGGTGCCGATCCGGCGTCGCCACTGACCCAAGATTGACCCTTACATGCCCCACACCGCAACGACCGAGCCGAGCGCAAAGTCGGCGCGTGGTCAGCGCGTGGTCAGCGCGTGAGTTTCGCGAATTCACCGAGCATCGTCGCATGGCTTCGAATCGCGTTCTGGTAGCACGTGAGTTCGAATTTTTCGTTCGGCGAGTGGACGCAGTCATCGTCGAGGCCAAAGCCAACGAGCAGTGAATCCATACCCAAGATGCGCTGGATTGAACCAACGGCGGGGATGCTTCCGCCGGACCCGATCAGAAGCGGCGACTTTCCGAAGACCGCTTTGAGTCCACCTTCCGCGGCGGCGAGGAAGCGCGAGGTTTCGCTGACCTCGATCGCGGGATTTGCACCGTGGCTTTCGAACTCTGCGCGGCATCCGGCGGGAAGTCGTGAGCGCACGAACTCCTCGAACGCCTTGGCAATCTTCTCTGGATTCTGCTTCGAAACCAAGCGGAAACTCACCTTGGCCGTCGCGTGCGCCGCGATGACGGTCTTCGCACCCTTGCCGGTGTAGCCGCCGAAAATGCCGTTGACATCACACGTCGGGCGCGACCATGTGCGCTCAAGCGTTGAGCGGCCAGTCTCGCCAATGCCTTGCGAAAGCCCGAT
>CAIWCL010000321.1 GCA_903911205.1 uncultured bacterium | reverse complement strand
GTCGGGCCGAGATACGTCAAACGTGCAGCGCTCGCGACTCGCTGCGCTTTCGCTCGCTCTGGCCGGCCTCGCCGCGAGTGAATCGCGTCGGGCCGAGATAGGGTCGATCACGCCAAACGTCGCCGCCGCAGCGGCGACCGCGACTCAAAAGCGACGTGCAGTGCACGTCACCCGCCGCCTGGACCCTTGCCGCCGGGCTTCGTCATCGAGGTCGCATCGAGCAGCTTCGTGAGCTGCTTCGGCTCGACGAGCTTGTTCCGCAGCACATATTCGCGCACCGTTTCGCCGGTCTTGAACGCTTCTTTCGCCACCTTCGCCGCGTTGTCGTAGCCAATCACCGGCGCAAGCGACGTGCACATCATGAGGCTCTTCTCAACCGTACCGGTCGCCTCAGCCTCGTTCAGTTCGAGCCCATCGAGACACTTGTCGCAGAACATGTTGCTCGCATTCGCAAGCAACGCGATCGACTCGCACAACCGCTCGGCGATCACGGGCATCGCGACGTTGAGTTCGAGCAGTGAACCAATGCCGCCGAGACCACCCATGGTGATTGCGGCATCGTTCCCGATGACCTGACACGCAACCATCATCACACTCTCGCAGATGACAGGATTGACCTTGCCCGGCATGATCGATGAACCCGGTTGCGTCGCGGGCAGCGACAACTCAAACAATCCACAGCGCGGGCCGGACCCGAGCCACCGGATGTCGTTGGCGATCTTCGTCAGACTGACCGCGATCGTCTTGAGATGCGCGTGCGCCTCGACCACACAATCCCGTGTCGACTGCGCTTCAAAGTGATTCGCAGCCTCGACGAACTTCACGCCGGTTGCCTTCGTGAGTTTCGCGCAGACCGTGCGGCCGAACTTCAGGTGCGCATTGATGCCGGTTCCGACCGCAGTGCCGCCGATTGGCATGTTCGATGCAAGCGCTGTGCAGGCTGCTTTCGCGCGCGTCACCGAAAACCGCACCGCTGCGGCGTAACCGCTGAACTCCTGCCCAAGGCGGATCGGCGTCGCGTCCATCAGGTGCGTGCGGCCGATCTTGACGACCTTATCCCAAGCCTTCGCCTTCTTCTCGAGGCCCTCGGCAAGACGTACCAGCGCCGGAATGAGGTCGCGCGTGATGCGCAGCGCCCCCGCGATCTGCATACTCGAGGGATAGGTGTCGTTCGAGCTCTGCCCGTAATTCACATGATCGTTCGGGTGCACTGGATCCTTCGAGCCGATCGCCTTGCCCGCGCGCTGGCTCGCAACGTTCGCAACCACCTCGTTCACATTCATGTTGGTCGAGGTACCCGAGCCGGTTTGGAACACATCGATTGGGAAGTGGCGCATGCGCGGGTGCGGCATCCCGAACGGCGCTGGCTGGGCGAACTCGGCGAGCAACTGGTCGCATGCGGCCAAGATTGCCGCGGCCTTGTCCTTCGCCAGTTCGCCAAGTTCTGCGTTCGCCTCTGCGCAACACTTCTTCAGGAGAATGTGCGCTTCGATCTGCGCCTGCGGAACTGGCCGGAACGACACCGGAAAGTTGAGTACCGCGCGCTGGGTCGTTGCGCCGTACAGCGCGTCCGAAGGGACGTACATCTCACCCATCGAATCGGTTTCGCGGCGAAGATCCTCAGCACCCGCGACAGGCTTCGTCGACTTCTTCCCCTTCGCGGGAGATTTCTTGGTGGAAGTTTGCGTTGCAGAGAGCGTTCGGGGGGCGGCGCTTGGCATCGTGACCTCGGTTTTCGTCGGGATTTCGTCGGGTTTTCGTCGGGATTCGTCTGGATTCGTTGGGCTTCGCACCTCGCGCAGGACGCGCGTTCCTCACGAGGCGAGCGAAGTCGGGAACTATAACGAAGCCGAAAGTCGCGTTGACCGCGCGTTTCGGTCGATTCCTCTCGTCACCACGACGGTTCGGCCGTATTCTCTTCCTACCCACTATGGCTGACGCACGTAAGGGCGAACACCACGCGAATCGAGCGCGCGAAATGCTGCGCCAAGGACGTCTCGTGGACGCAGAACGCGAACTCCGCGCCGCTGTCGCGAGCGATCCCACGCGCGGCGACTGGATGCTCAACCTCGGTTGGACGCTTGAGGCGAGCGGAAAACTCGACGAGGCGCTGCAGTTGTATCGCCAAAGCGGCTCGCTCCTTCCGACCGCACGCGATCCTCGCCTTGCCGAAGGCCTCGCCCTCGCGAAACTGAACCGGAATGAAGAAGCCGCCGTCGCCTTCGAGTCGACGCTCAAACTCGATCCGAAGTGCGAAACCGCCGTTTCCATGCTCATTCGATCGCTCGCACTCGCGGGTCGACATGAAGAAGCTGAGACCGCGTACTACCTCGCGCTTCACTCGATCGAACGACCCGCAACGTCGCATCTTGAAATTGCCCGCAGTTTGCTCGCGCGCGGCGATCTGAAGCGCGCTGAGCACTGCTACCGCCGCGCGATCGCGGAGGGGCCATCGCTCATCGGCGCACGCGTGGAACTCGCGCGCGTCCTTTGCCTCGCCGATCGCGCGGAGGAAACCGCGACGCTTCTCTCGGAAGAGTTCCGCCGCGGTGGCGTGCAGCCTGCCATCGCGCTTGAGGCAGCGCGCATTCATCTCGCCGCCGGCCGCAACGCAGAAGCAACGCAAGTCCTCGATCAACTCGCGCGCACGGAACCATCGAATCCGCGGCTCCATCTTCTGCTTGCCCGTGCGATGCGTCGACGGCAAGATTTGGTGCGCGCCTCGCGGCACGCTGAAATCGGCGCCCGACTTGCGAAGGATTTGCCCGGACTTGTGTTTGAAGCGGCGCTCATCGGGCTTTCGCGCGGCGAACGTGCGAAGGCCCGCGAAGTACTCGCGAAGGAGTTTGAGGAGCGACCGCTCGACCGCCCCGGGATCAACATCGATCGCATCGATGCGATCGAACTCACGCGGGCCTATCTCGACTGTGGATTGACCGACGAAGCTGCTCGCATTTTCGCAGCCCGGTTCGGAAAGGACATTCGCCGAACGCACGGCGACGACACCGAAGTTCTCCGACTCGGCGCCCGTCTGGCCCTCGCACAAGGTGATTCCCGAGAGGGCCGCGCCCGCGCTCGACGTCTGCTGCGGCTTGTTCCGAGTTCGATCGACGCGCTCCACAACCTCGCACTGCTGGCGATCAAGCGCGGCGAACTCGAAGTCGCAGAGGCGTGGCTCGCTCGTGGGCGCGCAGCGCATCCCACCGATCTTGGGCTCAAGAAGCTGCGCACACTCCTCTGGTGGAAGCGCGTGCTGCGCGCGATGCGACTCGCGTGATTGCCACATGCATGCAGCCAACCTGACGTGATGTGGGACGGCACACGGCCACGTCGGACGCGATTCTTCGGCATCATGCTCTGCGCCAACAGGCGTGAAAGTCGGCGCATCTTCGCCAAAAAGAACTCTGCGGACGATCGACTCGTCCGCAGAGTGATTTGTTTCGCAGAGTATTTTGTTCTTGGCAAAGCGGATCAGCGCGGTGAGCAGACGTCAGCGGAACACTGCGCAAGACTCACCAAGC
>CAIWCL010000320.1 GCA_903911205.1 uncultured bacterium | reverse complement strand
TGCTGTGGTACTCCACCAGCTGCTCCTCGAAGTCCTCGTCGCCGCGAAGGTGCGCGAGGAGCAGCTCGTTCTTCGGGTTCAGCGGCGTGCCCTTGCCAAAGACGCCAAAGTCGAAGTTGTCGGACGGCTCGATGAGGCATCGGCTGCTGCGCCGGCTTCTGGTCATCGCGACGAAGACATGGGTCGGCGTTATGGTTTCATCCAGCTTGATGATCGGAAACATCTCCGTGCCTTGCGCGACGTGGATCGTGGACGACAAGCCCGGCACGAGTGGGATCTGGAAGCGGCTCACCGGTTGGTCTTCGTTTTTAGCGACGTGCCAGGTCACCTTGACCTTCTTCACTGGGTAGACGCCAGATGTTCCCGGCACCTCTGGATGCTTCCATTTAGCCGGCGTGCCGTCCTTCTCGAAGAACTGGACATAGACCACGTCGGGTACGTACGCGAAGTGCGTCGTTTCCGGAGTATGCGGCGGCTCCTACTCGTTTGACTTCCACCCGACGATCTTCCTGAGCCTATTCTTAGTGAGGCCGTATTTGTCGCGGTCGCCGTTCTTCATGTGCATGCTGAGCGCCACCGTCAGCCCCACGGCGATCGGTACCTTGCCGGCCAAGTCGTTGGCCTTCGACGCGTCAACGTCGAGCCACGCCCTCTTCAGCCGGAGCTTGCGGTCCGTGTTCATTCCTGGATCCCACAGGATGACGTCATGCGCGCACGAAATCAGGAACCGTTGCTTCAACTCCATCGCCTCTTCACGCGCACGAGCTAGGCCGTGAGCGTACACGTCGATATTTTTGGCGCACAAGAGGCGAGCGGCTTCCGCTTGCGCGCGTTGCCACCGTTCATCGTCCGGGGCGAATGGGCGAATGACATGTCGATCGTCGCGGTGTCGACTGCAAATGCTGCACTCGCGGCGCCGGATCTCAGTGGCACATTGGTCTACGAGCGCCAGACATTCTTCCGAATTGCACAAAACAGCGCCGTCCAGAAATGATCCCGGCACCGGCGTGTCGAGTCCATGCAAGAAGTCAACGTCAACCGACGAGAGCCTGCCGAACCGCATCGCGATCCATACAGAGACCCACCACTCATCGTCGCACCGTACTTGCTCGCACAGCTCGAACAGTTTGAGCTCTGGGTTGTGCCAAAACAACTCCAACCCGCTGCGAATCACGTGGTCGGGCGTGAGATGGTGGTAAGTCGCGTCGGGCGGCGTGTCGAGCGTCGTGCCTCCGGTTGGCGGAAGCTGCACGAAGTCGCCGCAGCATATCACTATGCATCCGCCGAAATTGTACGCACCCCACGGACTCTTTTTGCATCTGAACCCGATTTTCACGCCGAATGTCGAGAACAGCTTGGCATCGACCATGCTGATCTCGTCCACGATAATGATCTGCAGGCGTTGGCCGTCGACGTTCGCAGCGCTTCCGTCGCCATACATGTTGGCGCCCATGAGATGATGCATCGTTTGTCCGCTGGATTGCAACGCCGTCGACGCCATGTAGGCCGTGAACACG
>CAIWCL010000319.1 GCA_903911205.1 uncultured bacterium | reverse complement strand
CCCGTGGAGCCAACGAAGCCGAGTCCCCATTTTCCAATACATGCTGTGGCGTAGCCCGCACTCTTCAGATCATGTGCGACCGTCCGCGTTTCGGCGGGGAGTGGGCCTTGGCCCTCGGGCTGCACTTCGGAGTTGTCGCGAATCGACATGTGACCAAGATGTTGCCCTGTCAAGAGCGCGGCGCGCGAGGGCGCGCACACGGGTGCCGCCGTGTAGAACTGCGTGAAGCGGAGGCCATCTCGCGCGAGCGCATCGATGTGGGGCGTGTTGATCTTCGTCTGTCCGTAACAGCCGAGTTCGCCGTAACCGAGATCATCGGTAAAGATCAGAACGATGTTCGGGCGCAACGAAGTGGGCGAGCGTTGTGGATTTCCATCAGTCGAAGCGCAGCCTGCGTTGAACCCAGAGAGAATCCATGCTGCCAGCAGCATGAGCGCGCCACGTAGTAGCCATCGTCTTGGTTCAGACATCGCAGATATCGATCGACTCACGGAGGCTCGTCATTGGATCGCGGCGCGGAATGAACTCTTGCGCGAGGAATCCCTTGAATCCGGTCGCGACGATGGCTTCGCAGATTGGCGGATAGTTCAACTCTTGCGTCGCGTCGATTTCGTTGCGGCCAGGATTTCCGGCTGTGTGGTAATGGCCGAAGTACTGGTGGTTGTTCCGGATCGTGCGAATGACATCGCCTTCCATGATTTGCATGTGGTAGATGTCGTAGAGCAACTTGAAGCGATCACTGCCGACTTGCTTCACGAGTTCGACGCCCCACGGAGTGCGATCGCACATGTAGTCGCCGTGATCGACGCGCGAATTCAAGAGCTCCATCAGGATCGTGACGCCGTGCTTCTCGGCGATCGGCATCACGCGCTTCAAGCCAATCGCGCAGTTTGCAAGGCCGACATCGTCCGGCATGCCGCGGCGATTTCCCGAGAAGAGCATGAGATTCGGAACCTTGTTCGCGGCGGCGATCGGGAGCATGCGTTCGCACTCCGCCACAACACGATCGTGATTTTCGAGGCGGTTCATGCCGTCCCCAATCGACGTTGGCCCGTTCCCGAGCGAGCACACCATGCCGTGCGCAAGCGGAGTGGCCCAGTCTTTCTCGTCGAGAAGATCGATACCTTCGATCCCCATCAATTTGCAGCGTGCGCAGAATTGGTCGAGCGGCATGCCGCCGAAGCACCACTTGCTGACCGCATGATGGATGTTGCCTTTGCGAGCGATGGGCTGGAGTTGCGAAGGATGCGTGTCTTGCGAGGCGTTCGACACGCCGGCAAGTGCAGCGTTCGCAAGTGGAATTGAGGCGGCGGCGGTCACGGTCGTGGCGAGGAAGTCTCTGCGCTGCATGGAGCGCAATCTAGCGGAGAACGGCCTCCACACGCCATGTGAACTCGCCAATTTCCTGCCCGCCGCGTTTCGCGACGATGGTGATCTGCCGATCGTTCGGGCTGTACTTGCCCGTCAACGAAATCGTCCCCGCCTTCGAGGAAATGGAGCCCGATGCGTTGTGCTTGTTTCCAAGCGGATCGATTGTCAACTCGGTGGTTGACGTGTCGGATTTGAACTTGAAGTCGAAGCCTTTGTTGAACGGTGCTTCCTTTGGTTCGACCGAAAGTCCTGCGGGAGGCGCGCTGTGGCTTGCGAGCAATGCAGTCGGGGAAGCCTTGGCTTCGTTCGTCGTGACGGTCGCCGCGAGCGTACAGGCCAACAGTACCCCAGAGAAAATCGCGGCGAAGCGAAACGTTTTGGACGCGCTCTTTGCGTGGAATTGCAACGGTGCCATGACTATCCCCTCATGCGTGGATTCGATGCGATGTCGAGCCTGACGTCACCAAGCGGCCGATCCGAGTGATGCGTTTGTCATCGATCTTCGGCATCGTTGCAGATCAGCCAAGCGTGATCGAGCGCTTCGCGGAGAAAGCGGATTAAAATTGGGGAAAATCCTTGTCTCTGCGTGGGGCGCAATGGAGAATCGAAGGATCGGACAATCGTCCGTAGGGGGCGCAATTCTGTGAGGATGACTCCGTATGCGCCGTATGCAATCTTTCGGTCGTTCGCCGGTCGTGTCGCCTGAGTTTGAACACACGCAACCTTCTCAATCGAGATGTTTGTGGCGCCTTTGGGCCATCGCAGCCGCGGGCACGTGTGCGTCAGTCGCAGTGTCTGCGCCGCCGCTCGTCACGTTTGCGGTGACGAGTAGTTGGGACACGGGTTACAACGGCGAGATTCGCATTCAAAATCGTGACACAACGCCGATTCCATCGTGGCAACTGATCTTTGACAACGGCCCGGTGATTTCGACGTTGTGGAATGGCACGCACACGCTTGACGGCGTTCGTCACACGGTGCACAACGCAGGTTGGAACGCACTCATCGCGCCTGGCGCGACAGTGACGGTTGGCTTTGGTGGCGTTGGAACGCTCTCTCAGAGTGTTGCGAATTGCTCGGTGAGCGGCGTCGCTGCAGAGATTGCCTACGCAACGCCCGGCGGTGGCGGTGGCGGTGGCGGAGGCGGCGGAGGCGGTGGCGGCGGAAAGGAACCCGAAGCGGAAGCGAAGGGGCCGTACTGGGCGCCTGAAGATATCGACGGCGATCGTGTGGTTGGCGCCGCCGATCTTTCGGTCATGCTCGGCGCGTGGGGTTCAGAAGGCGTGCCTGGCGCCGCGTTTCCCGCGGATGTGAATCGCGATGGCGTTGTTGATGCGGAGGATCTTTCCGCGTTGCTCGCGCGTTGGGGCGCACTGCCTGCACCGAAGAAGATCGTGGGCTACTGGATTGAGTGGGGGATCTACGGACGCAACTACCAACCTGCGGACACGCCGTTTGAGAAGGTCACACATCTCAACTATGCCTTCGCGAAGATCAATCCAGATTTCACGATTGCGCCCTTCGATACCTACGCGGCGACCGACAAGAACTATCCCGGTGATACATGGGATCAACCGCTGCGTGGCTGTTACAACCAGCTCAACAACGTGCTCAAGCGACAGCACCCGCACTTGCAAACGCTGATTTCTGTTGGAGGTTGGACGCTCTCAGGTCTCTTCAGTGACGCGGCGCTCACCGATGCGCGTCGAACAATCTTCGCGGACAGTTGCGTGTCGTTCATTCGCCAGTACGGATTCGATGGCGTTGATATTGACTGGGAGTATCCCTGCGGTGGCGGGCTTGAGACGAACATTGCGCGACCAGAAGACAAGCGAAATTTCACGCTCTTGCTTGCGAAAATCCGCGAGAAACTCGATACAGCTTCGAAGGAGGACGGGCGCCCTGCGGATCGAAAGTATCTCTTGACGGTGGCGGTGGGCGCTGGGCTCGACAAGATTGCGAACACCGAAGTGGACCTCTATCACGAATATCTCGACTGGATCAACGTGATGAGTTACGACTTCTTTGGTGCGTGGGACTTGTCGCAGACGGGTCACCACGCGGGATTCGCGTGGAATCCGGCTGGGGGAGATTCATTCACCCAGCGGAATTACAACACGCGAACGGCGTTAGAGACGTTCTTGGAAGCGGGTGTGCCGCCGGAGAAGATCGTGCCGGGTCTCGCTTTTTACGGGCGTGCGTGGAAGGGCGTT
>CAIWCL010000318.1 GCA_903911205.1 uncultured bacterium | reverse complement strand
GAGTGGCACATGAACGGCCGCGCGGAATTCGGTAATTTCGTCTGTGGAGGCCAGACATGCACTCAGGTCAATATCTCGGGTATGCCCACTCTGAAGTTCACGCAGTACGTCGAACCCCCGTGCGTCGGCGACATCGATGGTGACGGGACGGTTGGCGCTGCGGATCTCTCGATACTCCTGAGTTTGTGGGGCAACGCCGCCGTCGGTACCGCAGACCTCAACGGAGACGGTGACACCGGCGCCGCAGATCTCTCGATCTTGCTTTCGAACTGGGGCGAGTGCGCGTGATGACGGTCGGCGAGATGTGACGGGCGCTCCTTGTATCTGCCTGCGGCGCTCTTTGTATCTGCCTGCGGCGCGCTCCTAGTTTCTGCCTGCGGCACGCTCCTGGTCTTTCCCGAAGAATCCGACGGGCTTCCATTCGTAAGACATCGATGCGGCATTTCCGCGGCCAAACTTCGCGCGCGAAGCAGATCCCCTTCTCTCTGGCTTCGTAGTCCCCGCTACCTTTGCATCACTTGATGCACGGGGCGCTTGTCGAAATCCTCATCCTTCTCGCCTCGGCGCTCGCGCTCGGGATGTTGGCAGAGCGCTTTCGCCAGAGCGCGATTCTTGGATATCTCGCGGCAGGAACGCTTGTCGGACCGAATGTGCTCGCATGGGTCGATGGCGGCGAGCGCATCGACCTCCTCGCAGAACTCGGCGCGTCGCTGCTCTTGTTCACCATCGGACTTGAGTTCAGTTTCGCGCGCTTGAAGCAACTCGGCGGGCGCGTGCTCGCCGCGGGCGCACTGCAAGTCGTACTCACGATCGTTGCCGGCGCCGCGCTTGCGGCCGTGTTCGGGCTCTCGTTCGGAACGGCCTTCGCGCTCGGCTCCATTCTGGCACTGTCGAGCACGGCCGTGGTCGCGCGGCTCCTTGTCGAAAGCCGCGCGCTCGACAGTACACACGGTCGTCAAGCGATCGGTGTCCTCCTCGTGCAAGACATCGCGGTCGTGCCCATCGTGCTCGCGCTTGCGTTCGGTCGTTCGGGTGGAGACCTCGCTGCGATCGGCGCGGCTGCGCTTTCGACCTTGCTTTACGCGGCCATTCTTGTAGCGGGCTTTCTCCTTTTTGTACGCGTCGTCGTGCCCTTCGGCCTGGGTCACAACGCGATGTCGCGCAATCGCGATTTGCCTGTGGTGTTTGCGCTTGTCTGCGCGCTTGGCAGCGTGATTGGCGCAGAACTCGCTGGACTTCCGCCTGCGCTTGGCGCGTTTGTCGCGGGTGTCTTACTTGGTGGTTCTCGATACGCCACGCAGATTCGTGCGGATGTCGCGCCGCTCTACACGCTGCTTTTGACTGTGTTTTTCGCGGCGATCGGACTCGCAGGCGATCCGACATGGGCCTATGAAAACGCGCCGCTTGTGCTCGCAACACTCGCGGCTGTCGTTGTTGGAAAGACCGTGCTCGCGGCAGGTGCGCTGCGCATCGCTGGATTGACTGGTGCAAGCGTGCTCGCCACTGCGGCGACCATCGCGCAAATCGGTGAGTTCAGTTTCGTGGTAGCCGAGAGCGCACGCAGCGATGGATTTCTTGATGAGCAACTCTTTCGACTTGTGGTGACCGTCACGGTCGCAAGCCTGGCGCTCGCGCCGTTGATGGTTGCTGTTGCGAATCGCGTTGCGCAAGCGCGTGTTGGCCCCGCGTCAATCAACACATCCAATGTGGCAACCAACACCACGCCGCCGCACGCGCCACGCGCAACCTCCCTCTTGCTCGTCGGGTTCGGCCCCGCAGGTCGCGAGATGTACACGTCGCTCGCGGCTGAACTCCGCGAACGCACGCGCGTGCTCGAGTCGAACCCACAACATCATGCGCTCGCGCGATCACTTGGCGTCGAAGCTGATCTCGGCGATGCACGACGACGCGAAGTACTCGAACACGCGGGAATTTCGGCCGCGCGCGTGATCGTGATCGCAGTGTCCGATCCGACCGTCGTTGCGACGGTGACCGCGCTCGCGCGCACCATCGCGCCGGAAATCACAATCGTCGCACGCGCGCGCTACCACATCGCCGAAAGCGAGATCGCCGCAGAAGGTGCCACGCATGTGGTCGATGAAGAACTCCTCGTCGGGCGCGCGTTGGCAGCGCAGGCGACGACCGCTGCGAACGGCGGCGAACCAACTGCCGCATGACGCGTTGGCCACGCGCCCAAAACGCGTGTCACCACGCGATTTCGGCGTGCATCAAGCCGCACCGCCCCAGTTGCTGAGCAGGGTCGCCAGATCGCCAGGACCGATGACGCCGTCGCCATCCAGATCGCACTCAGGTGCTTCCTTCGCGAGCAACCCCCAACGCGAGAGCAGCCATCCGAGGTCGCCCGCATCGACGACGCCGTTCTGATCGATGTCGATGAAGCTCGTGCAGCCGTCGAGCCGCATGTTGGCATCGATGTCGGCGCCCGTACCGAGGAAGAGAATCTCGTTGACATCGACAACGCCGTCGCCGTCGCAATCCTGCGCGGTCTGCGTCGCACTCGCCACATGGCCCTGCGCGTCGTAGACGATGTCGAGCCGCACGCCGCCGTCGGTGATCGACGTGATGCGTCCCTGCGCATCGCGCCCGAGCGTGGCGGTGCGCGACTGGATCACGCCGGATGTTCCGCAACGGAAGAACGGCACCGTGTTTCCGGTCGAGAGCATGTCGGCAAAGAAGAGCGCCTGCTCCATCGGCTGCCGGCGGCCGAACCCAAGCTTCTCCCTGCCGAGTTGCAGGCAGATCTGACTCTCGGCAACCCACTGGTTTGCGATGGATGCGATGAACTCCAACGGGTTCTGTTGGAACCACCCAGACGGAAACTGCGGCAAGTTGCGAAGAAAGTTCTGCGGATCATTCCCCGCATCGGCCAAGAGTGCCGCGCGCCGCGCGCGTCGCTCAGGGTTCGCCTCGATGTAGGCCGAATCAAGGACGTGCGTGATCTCGTGCGCCGCGACCTGCGCGAAGAGGTCGCTGCGCCAGCCAGAGAAGCCGATCGGGAACGGCTGCTCGGAGTAGGCACCCGGTGCGACGCCGAAGACGTTCACCTTGTAGCCCTTTCCGTCGAGTGAAAGTGCCGGTTGTTCGCCGCCGAGATACTCGAGGATCGTGAGCGCACGCAGCGGCACGCGCTCGGCAGGCATACGGCTGAGCCACGCCAGAGTGCACTCGGCCTGCGCAGATGTCGATCGCTGGTTGTCGAGCAACAGGAGATTCCGCTCGACGAAGAGCGTGCGGCGCGCGCCCGACCATCCCGCAAGTTTCGCCAGTTGCGTGCGGACACCCGCATCGTCGTAACCTGAATCGATGTAGGTTCGCCAGAGTCGTTCGCGCGCAAGTGCTGCACCGAGCCGATCGACGCTCTGGTAGTTCTGCACGTGACCATAGAAGTCGAGCGACGCGTTATAGAGCGAGACACAAGCTCCGGCGGCCGTCAGCGGCGCATCGCCCGTGATGCCGAGGATGCAGGAATACGCAAGCACCGAATGCAGCGCATCGAATCGGCGGCGCAGTGCGATGTCGGTTTCAAGCAGCGCGGCGAGTGGCGCGCCGTATTGCTGATGCATCGCGACGAGTTCCTCCATCGCCTCAACAGGATCGCCAGTCAGCGCGGCGTTGCCGAGGATGTCGAAGGATGAGATCTCGTCATTGCCGCTGCGAATCGTGGCGCGCACAGGCGTGAAGCCGGTTCCGGCCAGAAGCTTTGCCGCGGGATGCTCTGTCTCGGGAGCGAGACCAGGATGCTCGACACCCCAGCGGTAGCCCGAGGCGTTGACCCAAAGCCCGCCACCGCCGGCGACCCAGTTGAGGATCGCGGTGCGCTCTGCGGCCGAGAAAGCACTGTTCGGATCATCGATGTAAAGGACACCCGTCACCGACAGTTCGGGCGTTCCAACCGGCCCGATCACGGGCAACCATGACTGCCCGATCGTCGGGGCGAAGTCGATGAGAAAGTACCCAAGTGCTTGCTGCTCGGCGTGAGAAGTCGTCCACCGAATGAACCCGGGGCGGCCGTTACGCAGCCACGCATGCGCGTTGATGTGGAAGCGCCGGTTCGACGCGATGTTGTCGGTGAAGGGATGATTCGTGCAGAGGATGCGCCCGTTGCCCCACTGCCGCGCGACCGCGACGAGCTGCGGTGCCTCGCCAAGGCGTGGATCATCGCCGACTGCACGCGCGAACTTCGCGCCATCGCCGCCCGCAACGAGCGGCGTCCATCCTTCACCGAAGGCAATCAGAGGACTCGTCGGCGCCGGCGCCGAGAGCGAAGAGACCTGCGAGAGCACGGGATGTTGCGCGTACGCAGGCGCCGCGATCGCGAGCAGGCCAGCGACGCACGCGCAGAACTGGTTGTAGAGATTCGACACGCGTTGCTCCTCCGGATTGTGACTTCATTGGTCAAACACGCCAGCACCGGGACCTCATCGGATGCGGACGCCACGAAACTTTCTTCAAGACGGGTTGCCTTCCGATGCGAGGTACCAATGCTCGGAGCGCGGAACGTACCCGTGAATCAGAAAGTACCGACCACAAATATCGTCGATCGGCGTCCTATCGGCGAAAGAACTCGAGTTCGGTCCCATCGAAGGTGTCAATGATTGGTGGCAAGGTTGTGCGAACTTGCCCTGTCGTGGCCTGTCGTGCCCTGTCGTGCCGTCACACGCGTCGCCGTATCTTGCTGCCGATGGATGCGTCACCACGCCCGGCCAAGTTCAATGATCACCCCGCGCTGTCCCGGCGCGATGCAATCTCGTTGGGCGCGGCGGCCGCGATGGCGCCGTTTGCCTTTCGCAATACCCGTGCAAGCGAAGAGTCCACAGACATGCATCAAGTACCGAAGCGGCCCGTGACCCCGTTCACCGTCGTCCTTGGCATCGCACAGGATGGCGGAGTGCCGCAGGCTGGATCGTTCGGCGACCCACGATGGGACGATCGCGCGCAGCGCAAGAGCGTCGTGAGCCTCGGGCTCGTCGATCCGGCGAGCGGCAAGCGATGGATCATCGACGCGACGCCGGATTTTCCGCGGCAACTGCTCGAACTGCACCGGATCTCGGGTGGCCCCGCGCGCCCTGCGGTCGATGGCGTCTTTCTCACGCACGCGCACATCGGTCACTATCCCGGACTGATGTACCTCGGGAAGGAGTCGATCGGCGCCTCGCGCGTGCCGACGTATGCGATGCCTCGGATGCGCGCGTTTCTCGAGCAGAACGGCCCGTGGAGCCAGCTCGTGTCGCTTGGCAACATCGAACTCAAGCCGCTCGTCGCGGGTGAGGCGGTCGAACCGATCCCGGGTGTCCGCGTGACACCGATTCTGGTGCCGCATCGCGCGGAGTTCAGCGAGACCGTCGCGTACCGCATCGAACTTCCCGGTGGAAAGCGCGTGTTGTGGCTTCCCGACATCGACTCGTGGCGCGCGTGGGATGACACCGGAACGCGCCTCGAGGACGTGCTTGCGACCGTCGATGTCGCGTATCTCGACGGTTGCTTCTTCGCGGATGGCGAGCTTCCGGGGCGCGACATGAGCAAGGTGCCGCATCCGCTCATGACAGACACAATCGCGCGCCTCGCGGCGCTACCAGAAACGGAACGCGCGAAAGTGCGCTTCATCCATCTCAACCATACGAATCCTGCGCTCGACCCATCGAGCGATGCCGCGCGCGTGATTCGCGACGCGGGCATGCGTGTGGCGGAGGAAGGCGAGATCGTCGCGGCCCAGCACGTCTGACGAACCGCATGTTTCGTCGCACTACATGAATCCCGCGTTCTCGATGACCGCTCGCCGCTTCACGACTGCGGTACGTTCATACACGCATGCGATCGAATTCGCGCGATGAGCGGCGCGAACACGGTTTCAGCGGCAAAGCGCTGCGCACAGGCCTCGCGCGCACGTCTTCCAAGTTCGGCAGCGCGGGCAGGATTGGCGAGGAGTTCGACACACGCATCGGCGAACACCGCGGCATCGTCGGCGACGACGCATGCGTCGGCCATCGATGGCAGAAGTCCGTCGGCCCCCACCGAAGTGGTGACCAGGGCGCGCGCGTGAGACATCGCTTCAACCGATTTGATCTTGAGGCCACTTCCCGCGCGAATCGGATTGATGCAGACAGTCGCATCGGCATAGACCGAGGCGAGATCGGCGGCGATGCCTCGTGCCAAGACACGCGATCCGTGGCAGACTGCGCGTCGCGAAAGCGGACCGTGCACTTCGAGCATCGCGTTCGGCAAACGTTCCAGTACTCGCGGCCATACCTCGGCCAGAAACCAAGCACATCCGTGCTCATTTTGCTTGTTGTCTGAAGCGATGAGCGTGAGCGTAGGTTCACCATGCTGACGCATCGGATGTACGACGGGAAGTCCCATGCCATGCTCGACGAGCATCACACGCGATGCGCCGACCATCGGTGCAAGCACACGAGCCTCGCGCGATTGAATCGCAAGCACGAGATCGGCGTGCGCAAGAAGTTGCGCTTCCTGTGCAGCAGTGAGAATCGTGCCGGAAGGAAAGATCTGACTCATGCGAATCGCTTCGGCGCGATCGCTCAGAACATCATGCGTATCGATGATCGCAAGCGCGCCATGCGCACGCGCCACTGCTGCCACAGGTCCAAGATTTGAGTAACTAGCGATGACTGCATCAAAGCGCTGCGTCGAGAGCAACTCGTTCACGCGCGCAAGAAGCGGCGACGGACAGAGCGTCGAGGTCCATCGGTCGGCGCTAAGCATCCACCACGCGGCGGCTGGCAGGCACGTGGTCTTGCCGAGTGCGTGCGCAATGTTGCGCGCAAGCCGCTGCACGTTGCGCACGGGGCGCGGCGCGCGCGCGCGGACGATTTCGCCCGAATCGACGAGCGTGCGCATCGCCTCGTCAGGGTACGCCTCGTCAGCGGACGTGCTCCAGAAGAGGTAATGCACTTGACAACCCGCGCGTCGGAGCGCCGCGACAAGTGCACGGTTACGAGCGCGATTGCCATGTGTCGGCGGGTCGAGTTGGATGGACGAGACGATAAGAACGGCGGGGCGGCGCGAGACCGACTGGTCTCCACGAAGACGCCCGGCGACCACGTCCGACAGCGCGCAGTCAGGCGCGCTTGCGCTCTGACCTCGTTCTTGGCTCGTTGTCGAGTGACGTGATCCGTTCTGCATGACAGATCTCCATTAGACCGCAGAGAATCCCGCTTGGACACGAGGCCGCTCAATTTCCCAAACACCGTGAAGTACACCCGTCGCCGCACACGTTGGCCGCGATTTTCAGCGGCCTTTCACAAACAGCGCCGCCAGTGGCCGCACGCTCGCCGTGCAGAGCGCGGTCCACACGATCCGCGGCCAATCGCTGAACATGAAGGGGCGCTCGATGAAGGGGAACGCGCAGAGGCAGAGCACGGTGACGACGGCGGCAAAAGGGAGCGCGGCGAGCAGCACCATCGCCTCAAAGGTCGACGGCACATGCGGCGCGATGAATCGCCCGACCATGCTGATGACGAGAAAGTGGAGCAAGTAGATCGTGTAGCACGCGCCACCGACTGCGGTGATGAGCGGATTCGAGAGCACGGCCCGTACGAAGTGCCCGCGGAACGCGCCGAGCGCAAGCAGGACGAGACCGCCGATGAGTGCGACCATCGCGAGCGCTGCGCCCGTCGGCGCAGGCCATTCGAGCAATCGATATGACGCGAGAACTGCGCCGAAGCCAACAAGCCAGAGCGCATCCCACGCGTAGCGCGACGAGCGTTCGCCCGTTCGCTCTTCGCGCGTCGTCCAGAGATCGGTGATCAGCATGCCCGCAAAGAAGAACGCGACCTCGGTGCCAAGCCACTTGCCGTGCTGGAGCGGTCCGCCGAGCGGCACGTCTTCACTTCCCGCGAGGCGCGCGTGCGCTGCATATGCGGCACCCACTGCAATCGCCACGATCAGAACCGCGCGACGCGCCAGCGCGTTGCGGATCGCGAACACCGAGGCCAACAGCGGCACGAGCAGATAGAACTGGATCTCAATCTCGAGGCTCCACGAGATGAAAAACGCCCACGGCTCGTTTCCGAAGAGCGCGGTGCGTAGGTAGACGAGTCCCGATGCAAAATCGGCGAGGCGAAAGTTCTCCGGTGCGACCGCGAGGACGCCGAGCGCAAAGAGCACGAGCGCAATGACGTACGGCGGCTCAATACGTGTCAGGCGTTTCACATAGAACGCCTGCAGCCGCGGCGCACGCGCGCCAAGCAGGTGATGCCGCGCGAACGGCAGCGTGACGACAAAGCCTGAAATCAGGAAGAAGAGCTGGACGCCGAGGAAGCCGTGCGACGCGATCCACCCTACAGCCGAGCGGAAGACGGCATCGCCTTGTGATCCATCGAGCGCCGACACCTGCGTTCCGCCCGACGCCTGGTGCTTGAGGTAGAGCGACATCGTCGCGTGAAAAAGGACGACCGGCAGAATCGCGACCGCGCGCAAGCCGTCGAGCTCGGGAACGAATTGCCCACTCGAAACGACGCGACGGAAGAGGTGCGTTGGGAAGGGCATGGTGTTCGTCGACCCGACGACATCGGTTCCAACCGCCCTTCACTTTGAGATTTCTACCGTGCCGCAAGCCATCGGCGGGAAACGCACGAGCACGCGCGATATCGCCGCCGCCAAAAAGGTTCAGAGAGGCTGCACAAGTACAGATACGAACATGTCGGAGGCGATTGACAAGGGTGGTCCGTACGATCGCTGTGAAACGAAACACGCCGCGCGGAATCCGCGCGGCGTGTTGATGCATGTCGTTGTTTCGATGGCGCGCACGCGCCACTGCGGAGATCACGCGCTCTCAGAGCGCAGCGTCGATCATCTTCGCAAATTCCGGCTTTGGCTTGATGCCCATCGTGCGCGAAACAACCTGGCCGCCCTTGATGACAACGACGCACGGAATGCTCTGCACGTTGAACTTCAGAGCGAGATTGCGATTCGAGTCGACATCGACCTTGCCGACCTTCGCGCGGCCTTGGTATTCGCTTGCGAGTTGGTCGATCGTGGGGCCGATCATGCGGCAGGGCTGGCACCATTCCGCCCAGAAGTCGATGAGCACCGGAACATTGCTTGTTGCAACTTCGCTGTCGTAGTTCGATTCAGTAATCGTGAGAGTGGCGGCGCCAGCCATCGGAATCTCCTGTTGTCTCGTTTGTGCCCGTGAGCGTTTGCGTGTGCAGTTTCCGCTGCGGCGACACTCGGTTCGTCACCCGCGGGGGCGCATGGTAGCGGTCAACGGCGAACACCGGACAGCGGGAAACACGTGGCTTCCGTCACAAGCCCGCCCCGCGCAGAACCGCATGGGCGACGAGCAACGCCTCGCGATGGGCACCCACGTCATGCGCGCGGACGATGCGTGCGCCACCGCCGTACGCAGCCACCGCGGCCACCACCGAACCAATGATCCGCTGCTCCGGGTCTTCACGGCCCGTCACCGCGCCAAGGAAACTCTTCCGACTCGCGCCCACGAGTACCGGAAACCCGAGTGCCGCAATCTCGCTTGTGCGCGCGAGCAATTCATAATTCTGCGCGACACTCTTTCCAAACCCGAGGCCCGGATCGATCGCGATTTGTTCGCGAGGAATGCCCGCTGCCATCGCCATCTCGGCGCGAGCGAGCAGAAATGCCGAGACATCGCGGACAACATCTCCGTACACCGGCTCTTTCGCGTAGCGATCGGAGTAACTGTCCTGATCTGGCGGTGCGATGCGATGCATGAGCACAACACTCGCGCCGCGCTTTGCGAGCACGCGAAACATCGCGGAATCTTCGGTGCCCGCGCTGACATCGTTCACGAAGTCTGCGCCCGCGTCGAGTGCGGCTTCCGCGACAGCGGCGTGTGTTGTGTCGATCGAAATCGCAACATTCGACCGCGCACGAATGCGCGTAATCGCCGGCACAACGCGACGAATCTGCTCATCGATCGCAACGCGCGCGGCACCAGGTCGCGTGCTTTCGCCACCAACATCGATCACCGTCGCACCTTGATCCACGAGACCCATCGCAAACTGCGCAACTTCTTCGACACTCGTGAATTGCCCGCCATCGGAAAAGCTATCCGGCGTGACGTTCACGACGCCCATGAGCGCAAACGGATCGAGCGACAGCACACGATCCGCGCTGACAGGAAAGAAATGGCCCTCGGCCAACGTCACGGTGCATCTCCAACAGGTGCCGATGGCGCCGCTTGTGCACCCGGCGCGACCGCGCGATCAAGCCCCGCCTTTGCGGCAAGTTTCAGTACAGCTGCCGGGACGACCACTGCGGCGCGAGTTCGACCACCTTCGAGATCCAACGCGAATGCAATCGGCTCGGTGTCCGCTGGCACCTTCGGCAACGCCGCGCGCACTTCGTCTTCGCCCATGAAACTCGACGCGATCTGTCCGACGAGATTCGTCAGTTGTCCGAGACCGAGCATCACTTCGACATCGCGCGCGGCTGGCAGCCACTCTTCGATGCTGGTCACGGTCGCATCGTTCGCGAGAGACTTCGATCCCGCGGCCGCCTCCATCGCGCGCGCATACACATCGGGGCGCTGACTGAACGTGATGACCACACCATCCGAAGTCGCCTTTGCAAGTCCGTTGATGCCACGAGAGCCAAAGATGAACTGTTTCGCGAGGCGTTCAATGTCGATGCCTGGTCGCTTCGTCGCATCCACGACGGTTTCCTTGACTTCGAAGGCGGCGACCATATCTCCGGTTTTCAGCTTTTTCTCCGCGTTCCACGCGGGCTCCCGACGCAAGCCATCGGCTTCGCTGGCAAGTGCGAGGATGCCAGATTCAACGCGCGCAAGCGTGGTTGCCGGGTTTCGCGAACCAATGAAGAGTGCAGAGTCGTTGAGCGCCCCGCCGATCGCGACACCCAGCTTGGACGGATACGCCGCGAGTTCGACTTCGGTGATGTCCTTGCCTTCGGCATAGAACCATGCGGGCAACACATCGCGCGAGATCCCGGCAAGATCGAGCAGCTCGCCGAATTTCTCTGGCCCACCGAGCGCGTCGATGTTGGCAGCGATAGCGAGATAGAAGGGATTTTGCGGCAAACGCGCGAATCGCGCGGGCTTCCCAGTGCCACCAGCGGCGAGCGACGCGAGCGGCGACATCGGCTCACCGACGCCAACAGACCCGATGAAGAGACCGAGCGGATCAACATCCACCGTCACGATGCCATCTGCGAGCATGTCGAAGAGCTTCAATGCGCGTTCGCGATTCGCTTCCATTTCCTCGCGCGAACCACCAAATCCGCCACCAAAGCTCGATGCCGGCGTGTTCGCTGCGGCGTCTGGAATCTCCGCGCGTCGCGCGGCAGCGACCGCAGAGGCGAGCGCATCACGCGAACCCCACGCGATCAGATCTGCACGCTCAAGCCACGCATTTTCATCGTCGCCCTGTACGCGCGCCGCGAAGCGTTCGCCGATGCCGCGCGCGCCATCCGCGGGAAGCAACGCCCGATCCGTCGCAAGCGCGACGCGGCCTTCAAGCGGCTTTGCATAGAGCACCAAACCTGTTGTATTCGTGAACGCGCCTTCGCCGGACTCGGGTGCTGGCTTGAGGTTCGCCGCGAGGAACGCCGCCGCATCGGTCACCGGAACGACAACGACGGGGAATGTCCCCTCGACAGCGACCTTCGGAAAGTACGCCACAAGCGGGCCGTTCTCATCGAGGTTGGCACCGACGCCGAGTTGCGCCTTGAGGACGTCGATCGGTCGACCCATGGCGAGTACGCCGCCCTGTCCGGTCGCCTCGACCAGTTGCTCAAGGTCGTTGCTTGCCTTCTTGAGATTCGGCACCACGACAAACGAGACAGCTTCCTCAGGAATCCAACCGAGCGCACGGGTGAGATCCGGCGGCACGGTCGGTGACGACGCGAAGGCGGACCCGATCAGGGCGGACGGAAGAATCAGTGCAGCAAGTGTCGTGAGACGCATAGGAATCCGTCGGCCGAGAGCCGTTGACCGTACTTTCAACATGACCGGGAAAAACTTTACTCGAACTCGGCTCTGCCTGATGGATGCCCGCGACTTTTCATCGTCCTTCATTCCGGCGCATCGGACGGCGCGATTTGCGCGAACAGCGGAAGCCGTTTTCGACGACGATCCGGAAACCTGCACGTCGAACGATACAGACCCACGAGAACCTTATGCTCAACCGCATTGTCGCTACCACCATCGCCGCCGTCGCCTCCATCACCGGCTTCGCCTGCTCGCAAACCGCGCCGCAAGTTGACGCGGACGGAAAGGACCTCGCTGTGAAATGGAAAGACGCATCGATGTACGCCATGGAGGCGAAAGCGCTCGATGGTTCTGACGCGAAGCTCGCGCAGTACGAAGGCAAGGTTGCGCTTGTCGTGAATGTCGCGAGTCAGTGCGGACTCACGCCGCAGTACACAGCCCTGCAAGGACTCGCCGATCGGTTCCGCGACAAGGGCCTGGTTGTCATCGGAATTCCGTCGGGTGACTTCGGCGGCCAGGAATTCGACAGCGCGCAAGAAATCCGCGAATTCTGCGATGCTCAATACAACGTGACGTTTCCGCTTCTTGAGAAGTCTGGTGTGAAGGCGGGCAAGGCGCAATCGCCGATCTTCGAGTTTCTCGGCACAAAGACCGGCGAACTCCCCGGTTGGAATTTCGGCAAGTATGTCGTCTCTCGCGACGGCAAGCGCGCCGTCTTCTTCTCCTCGATGACGAAGCCAGATGATGCCAAGGTGATCGCCGCGATCGAGAAGATGCTCGCAGAAGAATCGGCGTCGGCGAAAGCCGCTACTAGCGGCGAAACGAAAGAGACGGCTCCCGGCGCAGCCACAGCTCCCGGCGCGGCCACGGCTCCCACGTCGCCAAGCACGTCGCCAAGCACGCCGTCCGCGCCGAAGTGATTCCGAAGCGGGCAGATCGCAATCCCGACAGTTTCCCTCGTACATCCGCCTGAAACACGTTGGGCTCGCGCGTAGCCTGCGCGCATGTCGAGCCTCCACCCGCGGCCGGGCGCGCGCGACGCGGTTGTCGCCGCGCTCGT
>CAIWCL010000317.1 GCA_903911205.1 uncultured bacterium | reverse complement strand
AGTTCCGCGAGAAACTCGATGCGGCTTCGAAGGAGGACGGTCGTCCGGCGGATCGCAAGTATCTCTTGACGGTGGCGGTCGGCGCTGGGCTCGACAAGATCGCGAACACCGAAGCGGAGCTTTATCACGAGTATCTCGATTGGATCAACGTGATGAGTTACGACTTCTTTGGCGCGTGGGATTTGGCGCAGACGGGTCACCATGCGGGATTCGCGTGGAATCCGGCTGCGGGAGATTCATTCACCCAGCGGAATTACAACACGCGAACGGCGTTAGAGACGTTCTTGGAAGCGGGTGTGCCGCCGGAGAAGATCGTGCCGGGTCTCGCTTTTTACGGGCGTGCGTGGAAGGGCGTTGGCCCGACGAATGATGGGCTCTTCCAGTCAGCGACCGGCGTTGCACCGGGAACATGGGATGACGGTTCATCTGGCGCGACTGGCGTCGATGACTTCACGCGGATCGAAGCGTTCGTTTCGACCGGTGGTTACGTGCGTCGTTGGGATCCCATCGCGCAAGCTGTGTGGGCGTATCACCCAACGCAATTCGGCGGTCACTTCGTTTCCTACGAAGACACGCAATCGATCGGCGTGAAGGCCGACTACTTGCGTGAACATGATCTCGGTGGATTCATGTTCTGGGAGATCACCGCGGATCGCAATGAGACGCTCTTGAATGCGGTCGTCGACGAACTTGGAGGTCGACGCGCGCTTGATTGATCGACTGCTTGCATGATTGATGCAATGGCAGGCCGCGAACGAGCCGTTTGATCAACCGGCACGTCTGCAGATGATGCGCGGCCGGCAGTGGGGTGATGACCTCCCTGTCGGCCGCGTGTCCTTTCAAGCGAAGATGCGAACGCGTGCCTGCGATATCTTGGAGCGATGATTGGAGAAGCTGCACTTCCGCACTGGTCACCCAGCACGCGAATCGCCTTCCGCTTTGTCTTTCTGTACTTCAGTTTCGCGTTCTTCTCTGCGATCTTGCAACTCGTACCGCTGCTCGGCATGGTGGGATACTGGCATGATCAAGCGGTGCAGCCGTTCTACACATGGATTGGGAAGGTCGTTTTCGGCCTTGAAATCACGGTGTTTCCGAACGGTTCGGGCGACACGACCTACAACTGGGTGCAGTCTGCATCCCATGTGGTCTTCGCGCTCACGGGTGCTGCCATCTGGAGTTTGATCGACTGGCGGCGTGTGTCGTATCCATGGTTGAAAGATGGGCTTTGGATCGGGATGCGCTTTGTGCTCGCGTCTGCGATGTTCGGCTACGGCATCAACAAAGTCTTTGGGCTGCAGTTCCCAGAGCCAGGAATGCAGCGATTGCTGCAGGATTACGGCGATTCATCGCCGATGGGATTGCTGTGGACCTTCATGGGCGCGAGTCAGCCGTACACGATGTTCGCGGGTTGGATGGAAACGATCGGTGGACTCTTGCTTTGCTTCCGACGAACGCAACTCGTTGGCGCGCTCTGGACTGCTGGCGTGATGGCGAACGTGTTCGTGCTGAATCTCTTCTACGACGTGCCCGTCAAGATCTACTCGTTTCACTTGCTTGCCTTGGCGCTTGTGATTGCGACGCCCGATGTCCCGCGACTCGTGCGGATGTTCCTTCTCAACCACCCCGTCCCGCGCGCCGACTTGCGCGGGCCTTGGACGAAGCGTTGGCTTCGCCGGACTGCATTCAGCGTGAAGCTCGCGTGGGTTGGTTTCACGGTGCCATTCATGTTCTGGCAGATGTCCGAGATGCGCTACACCTACGGCGCACTCGCGCCGAGAGGCGCGCTCGATGGCACGTGGGAAGTGGTCGAGTTCCGGCGCGACAGTGTCGATGTGCTGCCACTGGTGACCGACGAGTCGCGCTGGCGCTACTTCACGATCATCGATCGCCCTGAATGGAAGCAGGCGATTGTGACACACATGAAGGGCGTGAACGGACGCTGGAGTCTCGTGATCAAAGATGGCGCGCTCGAGCTTCGCGAGATGACCGTCGCTGCGGGGGAGGACGCATCGAAGGCGCCCCTTGTTGGCACCCTTGCCTACACCCGCGAGGGTGAGAAGGGCCTGCGGATCTCGGGCGATATTGCAGGTACGCGCGTTGAGGCGCTGTGTGCACGACGCGAGCCGCAGGATTTCTTGCTTCTGAAGCGTGGATTCCATTGGGTGAACGAGGTTCCGTTCAATCGATGATGAAGCAGAGCGCCGTGCGTGCGTGGTAGGCTTCGCGAGTGCGCTGCATCGATTGTGATTTCGACCTCGTGCGAACAGCCGACGGACGCTGCCCCGAGTGTGGTCGCGCGTTTGATCGCAACGATGTGGGTACGTTTCTTGGCGAAGGTCACACGCGCTGGGCGCGTCGTACGGCAGCTGGGCCGGGTTGGCCGATGTTCGCGCTTGCTGGGCTACTCGGTGTGTTGGTACTCCAAACGGATTTCAGTCCGGCAGGCAACTTCTCGGCTGGTTTGACTGCGCTGCTCGCTGGTCTTCTCATCGGAGGCTTCTTCCTCCTGCGGATTTTCGTGGCATTCGCGGCCCGTGCGGCGCTGCCCAAGCGTCGGCCACGCGTGGTGCCGATTGCGCTGTGGCGATGGTTGACGCCGATTGCGATCGTGCTTGTAGCTTCGGCGCTCGTCGAGTTGCGTGTGCCGCGGATAGTCGCGTTTTGGCT
>CAIWCL010000316.1 GCA_903911205.1 uncultured bacterium | reverse complement strand
TCGCGTGTCGATGGGTGCGGTCTTCTCCGTCCCGTGGACGCGCACGCTCGACTGGCAATCGACGCGAGACGTGCTCCACGAGTTCGGCTTCCACATCACGGCCCTCGCTCTCACCGACAAGTCCGTCAGTCTTGCTGAATTTGCCAGGGAGCGCCCCGAACGAGTCGCTCTTGTCTTGGGCACCGAGGGTGACGGCATTACCAACGAAGCCATGAACATCGCTGACTCCGTGGTGAGAATTCCGATGCGCTCCGGCGTCGATTCGCTCAACGTGGCATCCGCTTCCGCCGTCGCGTTATACGCCCTGTGCCCCGATGACGACCCTATGATGTCCCAGTGACTTCCCCCATCGAACCTCTGGTTGTGCAGCGCTCACCCCGCGGCCGCCGACCGTCCGCGGCGGTGTATCGGAGGCGGCGACTCGGAGTTTTTGGCGGCCTTGTCGTTTTCCTTGCCCTGCTCGGTTGGTCCACCACCGTGCTTGCGGTTCCCCTGCCGTCATCCTCGATCGCGATCGTCCAGGAACCCGTTGTTCGCGGGGAGTTGATTGCTCCCGCTGTTCCCCCTTTTGGTGTGAGTGCCGTCGTCGCCGATGACTTTGGTGCACTCGGGCTGGCGCCAACGAGCAACGTTGTGCCCATAGCGAGCATGACAAAGGTCATTACCGCACTCATGGTGCTCAAAGTACATCCCCTGGAGGCGAATGAACCTGGCCCCACAATAACTTTTGGGCAGGCAGACATCGATCAGCTTGACGCGATCATCGCCCAAGACGGCAAGTATTCCGAAGTTTCCGTCGGAGACACAACAACCGAGCGGGATGCTCTCTATGCCCTGATGCTCAACTCGTCCAACAACATTGCGAATTCGCTTGCCATCTGGGCTTATGGATCGATGGATGAGTTTCTGGCGCAGACCGCTGCGTGGCTTGCCGAACAGGGCCTCAACGACACGGTTGTCGCCGACGCGTCGGGATTGAGCCCAGACTCAAGAAGTAGCTCGTCCGACCTCATCGCCATTGGTCGGTTGGCCCTCGCCAATCCGGCCCTGGCCGCCATCGTGGGAACTCGTTCCATCGAGTTGCCGCTGTTCGGGAAGCTGGTCAACGGGAACACACTGATTGGCACCTCGGGAATCACAGGCATAAAAACCGGAACGACAGAGGAAGCGGGGGCGTGTTTGCTCTATTCGGCCACGTTCACTGTGGTCAGCGAGTCCATCACGCTGATTGGCGTGACAACAGGCGCTGCACTTCAGTCCGAACTTCAACCTGCGTTAGCCACGTACGTTGCCTCGCTCGAAGCAGGATTTCGTGAGGTTGTTCTCGCGGATCCGGCACAACCCGTCGCGACCGTGACCACGCTGTGGAACACCACGTCAAACATTGTGCCCAAGAAGTCCGTCTCGGCGGTGACGTGGTCGGACACGCCCGTGAGTGTTGAGGTGCGCTTGGGAGACATTCGCGGCGGTGGAGCCGGAACAACGATCGGAACGATGACCTTTGATACGCCCCGTGGTGTTCAGGTGGTCGACCTGGTGTTGGAAAACGACCTCGCGGATCCCGGACCCCTCTGGCGTTTCAGCCATGTCGCACAGCTCTTTGGCTAGGGCCCGCGCTTAGAGTTATTGCATGTCGTGTATTCGT
>CAIWCL010000315.1 GCA_903911205.1 uncultured bacterium | reverse complement strand
TGGCCGATCAAGTCCCACGGTCCAGCGGCGAGAAAACCGAGCGCTTCAATGCCGTCGCGCGTGTTTGGGTAGAGCGCGTCACCAGCAATCTGCTCTTCGACGAATCGCGCGTAGGGCTTGTCCTCGTTGAGCGCGCGAATCACGTAATCTCGATACGGCCACGCGTTTTCGCGCGGTTTGTCCTTGTCGTAACCGTGCGTGTCGGCGTAGTGCACGACGTCGAGCCAGTGACGCGCCCACCGTTCGCCGTAGCGGGGCGAAGCGAGAAGGCGATCGACGAGTTGCTCGTACTTCGCGGGATGAGAGTCTGCGACGAATGCCTCGAGTTCCTCGGGCGTCGGTGGGAGACCCGTCAAATCAAAGGACACGCGGCGATACAGCGTGCGTGCGTCTGCTTCAGGTGCGGGTTCGAGTCCGGAGTCGCGCAAACGTGCGCGAATGAATCCATCGATGGAATGCGTCGCGTCATCCTTCAAGCTTGGCTGCGCACTCGTGCGCACGATTGGCTGCAAACTCCACCAATCGCGTGGATCAGCGACTTTCGCGCTCACGGACTCTGGCCAGTTGGCTCCCTCGTCGATCCAACGCTTGATCAGGTCGATCTCTGCTGGATTGAGTGGCTCGCCTTTCGGCGGCATCTCCATCTCAGGGTCGCCACCCGACACGTAGAGGTAGAGCGGGCTCTTGGCTGCAGTGCCTGGCACGATGTTTGGGGCGGAGTATTCGCCACCTTCAAGAGCGATGGAGCGCACATCGACGCGATAGCCGCTTCGCTGTTTCACTGGCCCGTGGCAGGGAAGGCACTTGCTTTCGAGAATCGGCGCGATCTCACGCGCAAAGTCAACGGTGGGGATGCCTGAAGGCGCGGGCGCGATCGCGGGGGCGACCGGCGGATCCACCAGCGGATCAACCCGCGGATCCACCAACGGATCAACCCGCGGATGAAGCATGGACGAGAGCGATGCGACTGCGAGGATCGCGAGCATCGACGCACTCTAACGGAGCCTCCTAACGGAGCCTAGTGGGGATCCCTAGACGTCCCGGTTCGAACTTGCGCAAACCGGGCAAGCCGCGCGGATCGAATCAGATCCTTCGCGGGGCCGCTCTGAAGATTCGCTTGTGGATTTCCGACTGGATTCGCCGGTAAGTCCGCTCAAACACTCGCCCTCGTCGCGGACTTTTGCAGACTGGTCCTCAAACGAAACCGCCCCGCGTGAAGCGGGGCGGCGTTCGGAGATGCCGGTGACAGGAATCGAACCTGCAAGCCTTTAGAGGGCGGCGGATTTTGAATCCGCTGCGTCTGCCAGTTCCGCCACACCGGCGAAGCGCAGAGTGTAGCGCACGCGTGGATCGAGCGGTTTTCGGTTTTTTCGCAGAACGCTTGAGAGATCCCCCTCCGTCGTGCGGAAGCGGGCGACGCCTCGGCGCGCAGTGCGCACGGCGGCCAAATCCGTCCCTCTTCACGGCAAGCACAACCGGAGAAACTCATGAAGCTCGGTCAACTCGTTTCCATCGTTGCGTCGGTCGCGTCCGCGCCCCTCGCTTTTGCGCCCTTCGCCTTCGCGCAGTCAGACAACTGCTCCTCCCCGATGCCTATCGCTGGCGGCGGGGTGTATCAATTTGATTTGAGCACATTCACTGCGACACAAGGTGTCGCCCAGGCATGCGTTGTGGGCGGCCAAGTCGTTCGAGATGGTTGGTATTGCTGGACGGCGGATTGTGATGGCATGGTCACGATCGATACCTGCAGCAATCTCCAAGTTGATACGACGCTCGCGATCTATCCGTTCGACATCGGATGCAACTGCCCAGGCGATCTGCCGCCGCTCTGCTGCTCAGACGACGACTGCGGTAAGCAAGCGCGCATCACCTGTGAAGTCCGCTGCGGTATGCGCTACCTCATTCGCATCGGCGCGAAGAACTCGCCGAACTACACCGGAACGATGACGATCCAGTGCAACGGAAGTCCGTGCGGCGGCGGCGGTGGTGGCGGCGGTGGTGGTGGTGGTGGTGGCGGCGAGCCGGGCGAGCCGATCAACTGCGCTCCCTGCTGTGGTGGACGGCCAGCGCTCGTCGACTCAACTGCGGTGAATTTCAACACGGGTGCGGTTGCCGCAGGTACGAACTACAACATGTTCGGCGGACCCGCTGTGCGGCTCTTTGATCTTGGAAATCAGGGCAGCGCGCCGATCGGCACTGTGACGAGTTGGAGTACGGGGACGTATACGCATCCCTCGTGGACGCAGAACGATCTCGGCACCGTATTTGGTGTGGTGATCGATGACGAAGGCAACACGATCGTCACGCAGACGATCGTCTACATGACCAATGCAGTCGGATCACTCGGCGGCGCAGGAAGCGTGTATCGCCTTGACAGCGACGATGGTGCGGTGACGGAACTGATTCGTCTCCCCAACGCAACGACGACCGCGTTCCCACAGGGTTCAGGCCTTGGTCAAGTCGATTACAGCTGTGCGAGCGAGCTCTACTACGTTTCGAACTTCGAAGACGGACGCATCTACGCGATCGACAAGACGGGTGCGGTGAAGAGTACGTTCGATCACGCAACTGGTGCGGTGACCGGTGCACTTCCCGCAACTGGACTTCAGGAACCAAACGACGTTGCTGGTCCAGTGCCGCTCGGCGAGCGCGTGTGGGCAGTGAAGGCCGTCGATGGCCGACTCGTCTACTCGCTTTGGATCGAAGACAACGGTAATCCGAATCCGGTGCGAAACAATGAAGTCTGGTCGGTCGCAGTCGACGCGAACGGCCTCTTTGTCGCGGGCACGGTGCAATTCGAAGTTTCGATGCCACAAGACGACGTCGATGTCACCAATCCCGTGGCAGATATCGCTTTCGACGCGAATTGCTGCATGTTCGCTTCGGAGCGCGGCATGACCGGCATTGATGACACAGCGGCTCATGTGGGTCGACTTATCAAGTTCTGCGCTGGAAAGAACGGTTGGGAGCGTGCGCCGGAAACATTCCTTGTTGGTCCGGCAAGCTTCGGGAACAACTCGGTCGGCGGGGTTGACATCGAAGGCGGCGCGAATGATCGCGTCTGGTCGATCGGTGATGCTCTTGAGATCGACTGGAGTACTCCGAACAACATCTACGGTCTGATTGGATTCCCATCGACTGGCGGTGATCGCGACAATTCGATTCTCATCGACTTCGACGGTGTTGTCAGCGAACAGCAGAAGACGCAACTCGGTTCGATTGATCTCTCTTGTGTCGACGCGCAGACAAGCAACTGTGAGTTCAAGACGAACGTGCTTGAGTGTGTGCCAACGGCGGATGGATTCTTCGCCTTCAACTGGGAAGTCGAGATCACGAACAACTCATCGAGCGATGCGAACATCCTGATTCTCTCGAATCCAGCGTTCGCGCCGAACAATGTGGTTGTGCTCACGCCGCCGCTTCAGCCCGGAAACTCGATTGTTCTCAACATCCCGATTCAGGGCTTGGCACAAGGTGAAACGATCTGCTTCAACGCAACGCTCGCCTCGAGCACCGCACAAGAATGCTGCTCCGAAGAAATCTGCCTTGAAATGCCGGTCTGCGACTGCTTCCTGTTCGACGCGACTGTCGCCGACAACCCAGGCGTCGGCTCGTTCGATCTCTCGCTCACGGTCTTCAACGTTGAGTCCTTCGTTGGCGAATGGTTCACCTTCGCGGTGGCGCCGGGCTACGCAGCAACGGTTTCCCCGTCGCTCGTGAACATCCCCTCGCTCAATCCATGGACGGGTCTTGCGATTGCGCCGGTCACCGTGACGACATCGCTCCCTGCAGGTTCTCAAATCATCCTGATCGTCGGCATGCACTCGCAGACCTTCCACCCGTGCTGCTTCCTTGAGATTCCGATCACGGTGCCTGGTCAGTCGGGGAGTTCCACGCCTGGTGACGTGAACGCTGACGGCCGAATCGATGCTGCGGATCTCTCGATCGTCCTTGGCGGATGGGGACAGTCGGGCGCTGGTGATGTGAATGGCGACGGCACGACTGATGCGCAAGATCTCTCGATGGTTCTCGCGAACTGGGGCTGAAGAAGCCCCTCGGGGCCAACGGCGGGACGAACGGCGCGCACTGCGCGACGTCGCCGAGCCCCGATGACTCCTCACGCGGCCCGCGGGTATTCCCCGCGGGCCGTGTTGTTTTTCTCGATAGGATGAAGCAATGCCACACGAGCACGCCGGAATGGCCGCAGATTTGCTGCCGGACGCGATCATCACGATCGGACTGGACAGCAACATTCAATACGCGAACCTCGCAGCCGAGCGCTTGTTCGGATTCGAACGGGGTGGCATGGTGGGTCGTTCGCTCTTAGAAGCAGTGATTCCGCCAGAGATGGCCGCGCAGCATGAGCGAGGCATGGCGCAGTATTTCAAGTCGCGCACTGGTCCGGTCGTTGGGAGACGAATCGAGGTGGTTGCGCGCGATCGGGCGGGCCGGCGTTTCCCGATTGAACTCGCGATCTATCCCGATCCTTCGACCGAAGGACGCATCATTCACGCGCAGATCCGAGAGGTCAGTGATCGAGTTGCACGCGAGGCTGAATTTCGAGCCGAACGCGAGCAACTCGCGCAGTTTCTTGATGCAACGACAGAAGGTTGGTGGAATAGCGAGATTGGAGGCGCGACTCAGTATGCAGAGCGGTTGATCGCTTTACAGGTCGAGGCGGGTGCGCCGATGTCGTCGGCTGAACCACCGATGCTTCCGTGGATCGAACGAGATGATGCGCTTCGTGTCCGCGATGCGTGGAGAGCGCATCTTGAGGGCAGTACGGCGCGATACGAATGCACGTATCGCGTACGCGTTGCGGATGGAAGTATTCGGTGGATGCGTGATCGCGGTCGTGCGGTGCGGTTTGAACTTGGCCGGCCAACGCGCATTGTTGGTACGACCACTGATGTGACTGAACAGCAAGCGGCAGAAGAGGCGCTCGCGAACGTGAAGCGTCTTGAGCTCCTTGGTCTTCTCGCGGGTGGTTTCGCGCACGATCTCAACAATCTCTTGACTGCGATTGGCGGGCAAGCAGACATCGCGTCGTCGGAGCCGCATGTTGCACCGGCGGTACTCGAATCTCTTGAAGCTATTCGCTTCGCAACGACGAAGGCGGCCATGCTCACTTCGAACATGCTCGCACTTGGCAAGCCGCGCGAGTCTACGGTGCGTCGTATTGCACTTCGCCCAGCCATTGAAGATGCCATGCGGTTGGCGGCAATCGGACTCAATCGTGCGGTGCAACTCGTCGTCGATGCGAGCGCGGTCGACGGGCTTGAAGTGGAGATGGATACGAGTGCGCTGCCACAGATTTTGCTGAATCTCGCGGTGAACGCGCGTGATGCGATGCCAACCGGCGGCACGTTGCGTGTTGAGGCGGTGCGGCTTGAGGGTCGATCTGCAAGTGTCGCGCCACTTTCTGTACGCATCGTGGTCGAAGACAGTGGATGCGGTATTCCAGAGGCAGTACTCGCGCGTGTCTTCGAGCCGTTTTTCACAACAAAGCCCAAGGGTGTCGGTACGGGACTTGGTCTTGCGGTTGTCCATCAAGCGGTCACTGCGGCGCATGGCCGAATCTCGGTCGAGAGCATTGTCGGCCGCGGCACCCGCTTCATCATTGAATTGCCGGCATTCCCCTCACTTGAATCATCGGATGATGCATCGAGTTCCGCGGAGCCTGCGCGTCGACTTCGGGTTGTTGTTGCGGAGGATCACGCACTCCTTCGTGCGATGCTCGCCGAGTCTCTCCGCGCGGCAGGTCATGACGTTCTCGAAGCGGCAGATGGCGCGCTTGCGCTTGCACATGCCACTCAGAAGGGATGTCTTGCAGACGTTCTTGTGCTCGATGTCTTCGTGCCGTCGATCGATGGATTCCGGGTCCATGCGGAAGCGGAGTCTCGTGTAGGCCGGCCGCTCGGGGCGGTGTTCATTACTGGTGAGCCAGGAGTTGTGTTGCCGCCGCAAGCGCCTGCGCGGTGCGAATTGTTGTTCAAGCCGTTCGAGATTCAGACCTTGCTTGGGGCGGTCGCGCGTGTCGGTGCACTCGTTGGGATGTAAGCGTTGGGACGTAAGCGTTTGGACGTAAGCGTTTGGACGTGGGTGCCTCGACGTGGATGCTTCGACGTGGATGCTTCGACGTGGATGCTTCGACGTGGATGCTTCGACGTGGATGCTTCGACGTGGATGCTTCGACGTGGATGCTTCGACGTGGATGCTTCGACGTGGATGCCTCGACGTGGATGCTTCGACGTGGATGCTTCGACGTGGATGCTTCGACGTGGATGCTTCGACGTGGATGCTTTGACGTGGATGCTTCGACGTGGATGCTTTGACGTGGATGCTTTGACGTTGCACGTTCGGACGTTGCCTCTTGAGCGGAGTGGTCGTCTTGCCCGTACGCGTGGTGCCGTCGGAGCGGCGTGCGGTCGTGCTTTGCGTTGTGCTCCGCCATCTGCCGTGGCGGAGGTTTTTGTCCCGGCGAGAAATTTGCAACGAATTTGCGCCAAGGTGTGTTGACAGGCACGAGATCGCGATACACTAACAAAAGCCGAACAGAAGTCGGCTCCTCTTTGGTTGCGGATGGGCGTCGGAAGGGCGTGCGATGTGCGCAAGGCGATGTGCCGTCTTGGTGGCGATCAGCCGCCATGAGCGGTGATGCGTTGGTGATTTTCATCGAAGGCTGGGAGCGATTTGTATGCGCTTTAGGTGATGTCCGCGTTGCTCAGACGCGGGGCATACGCAGATCGCGTACGGAACATTGGCGCACGCGCGCCAGTGATCGAGTGATCGAGTGATCCAGTGATCGAGTGATCCAGTGATCGAGTGATTGATGTAGCGCGGAAGTAGCACAAGCATGTGCATTTGGACGGGCGTTTTCATCGCAAGCGCAGGTTGAGGCGAGTGCGGTGCTTCAAGTGAAAAACTTCAGCACCGAAACTTCAGCACCGAAACTTCAGCACCGAAACTTCAGCACCGAAACTTCAGCACTGAAACTTCAGCACTGAAGTCTCTCTTTCAAAGTGAAGTGTTCTGTCAAGCGCTGTAGGAATGGGCGCCCCAACGTTGAGGTGCGCGAGATAGCAAGAGATACGCGTGCATGGTGCACGCGTGATGCGCAGGATGCGAGACAAGCAACGGGACGAATCGATTGACGTGCCAAGCGCGTGAAGGTGTCTCATGCCTATGAAAAAATCAGCTCTAGAGAAAAAGAAGGCGGTAGGTGCTAAGCGTCTTTCGAGGTCTGCAGACCGATCACAAGATGGGTTGTCTGTTCGATATTCCCTATCCAACAATGACGATTCTTATTTTCAAGGCGACGTCTTCGATTCCGTACATGCCACAAGCGACACGCCTGCTGATACATCAGCACTCGATACATCTGATGTTGATGAAGTATCGCCAGATGTATTCCAAGATATCCCTCAAGACTGCGCTCAAGAAATATTTGAACATGAAGTGATAGGTCCGTCGCAAGACCTTTCAGGTGGGCAGCGAAAGGAATGTTTTCGACCATCGCGACGGATCGCTCGGGCAGGACTTCGCGACATTACAACGGCAATACGCAAAGCGCTTGCGCGATGTGATGAGGATTCAGAAGAGGCATCCATTCCGAATGTTTTTGGCGCAATTCATGCACATGGATTGTCGCGAAGCACGGAGTTCGACCTCGCTGAGCAATCTGCGCAAGAGTTGAAGATTGAACGGCCTTCTCTACAGAGAAACTCCACTCTTCAAGCATGCGTGGGTCGTTCGCTGCAGCCTTTCACGATTCATCACCTTCGATCGCCTCGCATCGAAGGTGGTGGGACTGCCACAGGAAATCCAAATGAAAACAGCGTTGGAACACGTTTTCTCGCGTGTTTACGTGAGTCCCTTGTTGGCGAAAGCAGGGAAGAACGAGAGGGAGGTGCGGGTGTTCAAGGGCACGAAGCTACTTTCGGTGAATTTTCGCCGCACCACGCAAGATGCGATCTTGCGTCTACGGCATCGATCGCCGTTGGGGAGCGTCCGCTGTTGGTTCGAACGGGGCTTGCCTTTGATGCCATTTGCGGTGGCCTTGTGTGCGGAGCAATTCATGAGTTGCGAGACGTCGCAGATCAAGCTGCGTCGGTGAACGCAGCAGGAGATACGCCTGAGACGAGTGTCGATTGGCGTGGTAAGCGGGTCGTTCCGCGAGTTGTACCGTTCGGGAT
>CAIWCL010000314.1 GCA_903911205.1 uncultured bacterium | reverse complement strand
GCCCGAAATCCGCCTCGGCGCGCGGATGGCAAGGAGGGGAAACGAAGCTGTATCCGCAGCGATACAGCGAGTTGAACCCGACACCGCCAGCCGAGATGCTGGGCGGATTGAAGCCCAGCGGATCCATCAGACAGAACCTAGGCTGAAACGGAGGAGGAAAATGTGGCGGCAAGCGGCGCGAGGAATCGTTCCATCCGCGCGCCACGACTTCCTTTGAGAAGCACCACGGCCCCATTCGGAATCAGGCCTGCGGCTTCGGCCGCAAAGGGATCACTGAAGACTTCACTTGAGACCGATTCACCCGAGAAGCCCGCACCCCGCGCCGCGCGAACGAGCGCCTCCGCGTGAGGACCGACCGCGATCAAGACATCTTGGGCCTGCAGTGCTTTCGCAGCGTGCCGCCCGACTTCCTCGTGAAGCGCCTCCGCATCGGCGCCGAGTTCGCGCATTTCACCAAGGATGACCACGCGCCGCGATGCCTCCCGCGCGAGTTCCACAAACGCGCCGAGCGAGGCGATCATGGCGTCTGGATTTGCGTTGTACGCGTCGTTGAAGACCGTCCGGCCTGCAATCTCGAGTTTCTCAAGCCGCATGTCGGACGCCTCGACCTTGGCGAGCCCGCGGCGGATCGCCTCAAGGGGAACCCCCATTTCAGCGGCTGCAGCAACCGCGGCGACGGCGTTGCGCGCGTTGTGCTCTCCGGCCATCCGAAGCACAAATCGGTGCGTTCGAAGCGAGGGAGGAAGCGGATTGCCCTCGGCATCATCGGATCGCGGGAACACCACATCGAACTCTTGACCGATCGAGCTACCAGTGCCCTCCGCCTGTGTGCGAGTTGCCAAGCGATAGGCACACGCCGGTCCCGCGCCGAAGGTCACGATGCGCGGAGCCTGATCGGCATCTGCAAGCGCGCGCACCGCGTCCAAAAGCGGCTGGTTGTCACCGTTGATCACGCCAAATCCGTGCGCGGAAACCCCCGCCAAGATCGAAGCCTTCTCTTTGGCAACCGCTTCGATGGATCCGAGGCCTTCGAGATGCGCACGACCGGCAAGCGTAATGATCGCGGCTTCGGGTTCCGCCATCTCGGCGAGCGGAAGAATCTCGCCGGGATGGTTCATACCGATCTCCGCGACGAGGTACGCCGCATCGTCGGGCGTGGAGAGCAGCGTGAGCGGCACGCCGATGTCGTTGTTGAAACTCTTTGGACTCGCGTGCGTGCGCCCCGCCTCCGAAAGAATGCCTTCGAGGAGTCGTCGCGTTGTGGTTTTTCCAGCGCTACCCGTAATCGCCACAACGCGTAACTGCCGAAGACTCGAGCGCCACGCGTGGGCGATCAGACCGAGTGCGCGACGGGTAGAGCCGACGCGCAAGAGACCGAATGCTGCCGGGAGTGCAGCGAGCGTCGCCGCATCAGGTGTGCGCTCGACGATCGCGAGTGCCGCACCCGCGTTCGCTGCGTTGAGCACGAATGCGTGACCGTCAAAGGTCTCGCCTTGCAGCGCGACGAAGCACGCGCCAGAAAGATCGTCACGCGTGTCGGTTGTGAGAGAGGTTGGCTCGCTCGCGGGACGCCGTAGAACCTCGCCGCGGGTCGCGAGGACGATCGATTGAAAGGAAGGACTATGCACCGTGAACGGGTGCGAGCGCGTTGATTGAGAAGTGACCTGACCCACGAACAACCTCCGTTCCGAACGGTGCACGGCACGTGCCACGCAGTGCCTGGCACTGCCTGGCACGTGCCAGGCACCATGCACGACCTGACACAACTACCGACTCATCCCGAACTTAGCTCTGCATACTTTTGTGCACGGCACGTGCCGCCCAGTGCGTGGCACAGAACGGCACGTGCCAGGCACCGTTCATATCACCGCCCCAACCGCTGCCGCAGCGCCGCCTCAGCCTCACGACGATCATCGAACTGCCGCTTCTCTGTGCCGATGATTTGGTAATCCTCGTGTCCCTTTCCTGCGATGAGAATGATGTCACCCTCGCGCGCCGTCGACACCGCAAACTCAATTGCGCGCGCGCGATCCGCCTCCACTTCGACACGAGCACGTGCCTCGCCCGGAACTCCCGCGAGAATCTCCGCGATGATCGCGTCGGGATTCTCCGTGCGCGGATTGTCGCTTGTCACGATCACTTGATCCGCGCCTTCGCACGCCACCTTCGCCATGCGCGGCCGCTTCGTGCGATCACGATCGCCACCACACCCGAAGACCACGCGAAGCCGTCCACCATCCGGGACCGTCGGGCGCAACGCACGAAGGACGTTCGCAAGCGCATCATCTGAATGCGCATAGTCGACGAGTACACTGAAACCCTCGGCGCCGATCGAGACGGGCTGCAAGCGACCCGGCGGCGCATGACAGGTCGTCAGCGCCGCGGCAAGTCGCGCCGTATCGACGCCGTTTGCCCACGCTGCTGCGGCAGCTTCGAGCGCATTCATGGCGTTGTGCGTACCAACGAGCGGGAGTCGCAATGCAAGTTCGCCCCACGGCCCGCGGAACGTGACATCCATCGCGTCAAGGCCCATGCGATGCACCGCTCCGAAGATATCCGCCGACGGATCGCGCAGACTCACACGAAGACACTTTGCGCGCGGCGGAAGCATCTGCCGATGCCACGGATCGTCGATATTGATGATCGCTGTACCACCTTCATCGAGCATCGCGAAAAGTCGCGCCTTCGCCGCTGCGTACTCCTCCATCGTGCCGTGGTAATCGAGGTGATCACCCGTGAGATTCGTGAAGATCGCCGTCTTGAAGTGGAGTGCCGCCACGCGACGTTGATCGAGCGAGTGGCTTGAAACTTCCATCGCGGCTGCACGACATCCGTTGTCCACCATGCGAGCGAAGAGTTCCGAAAGTTCGAGAGACGGAGGCGTCGTGAGATTCGACGGCACTCGCTTCTCTCCATCATCGATCTCGACCGTTCCGATCAAGCCGCACCGAACGCCGGCTGCCGCGAAGAGTTGCTGGGTGAGATACGCGATGGTGGTCTTTCCATTCGTACCTGTGACACCAACGAGCGCAAGCGATTTCGACGGGTTGCCGAAGAACCGCTCCGCCGCGAGTGCTGCGACGAGTGGTGCATCGTCTGCCTCAATCCACGCGAGACTCGCTGGCGCGCTCTCCGGCCTTGTTGTTCCGCTTGGGACAACAACCGCCACCGCACCCGCGGCGATCGCGTCGGCGAGGAAGGCACGACCGTCTGACTTCGTACCCGCACGCGCAAAGAAGAGCGCACCCTGCTTCACGCGGCGCGAGTCCTCGGAGAGACTCCAAATGTCGGGGTCGCCGGCAACGGCGTGCACATGCGGCTTCACAGGAAGTCCAGCGAGAATCGTCGAGAGTTTCATCAGTGAGTTCTTTCGAGTGCCGAGCGCGGCTTGCTCGCGCTATTCAGAATCAATGGGGAGTGGATCAGCGACGCGGCCACGAGCCCAATCTTGGATGCGCGGCAACAGCAGTCGTCGCGCAGCGATCTTGCCGCACGCGGCCGCGGGAATGGCGAGAAGCATGCCGTAGACCCCCGCGATCGATCCGCCCGCGAGAATCGCGACAACAATGGTGACCGGATCGAGATTCGTCGCTTTTCCCGCGATGACCGGCGTCAGCAGATATCCCTCGATCGTTTGCACGACGATGAACACAACCGACGGCCAAAGCACCATAGCCCAGAGCGGCATGCGCTCGTCTGCGACAAGACCGAACTGATCGACGACCAGAAGGAGAATCGCAAACGGAAGGCCAACGCCACCGAGATACGGAACGATCGAAAGCGCGCCGGTGAAGAGACCGAGCGCAATGCCGTAGGGCACGCCGCAGATCTGCCAACCGATCGCGAACATCACACCCATGATGACGCAGATCACGATGCGACCACGAACGAAGCCTGCAACGGCGCGATCCATCTCCGCGACGATCTCCCCCACTTTGCCACGATTTTCGTCGGGAACGAGCGAACCAAAGAAACCAACGATCGCTGGCCAATGCACGCTGAAGTAGTAGAAGTAGAACGGGATCAGGAACGCAACAAGTCCGAGTTGGAGAAGTCGCAGCGAGAGCGCATAGACCTGCCCTGCGCCTGCGCCGAGGACGGTGACAATCGGATTGTCGAAACTCACCTGCGTCACACTCTGAGGAAGCCGCGCGATCACGGAGTCATCGGAAACACCTTCGGAAGCACGGTTGGAAACACGGTTGGAAGCACCGTCACTTGCCGCCGATTTCCCTGAAGGGGGCGCAGCAGCTTGCATGCTCGATGACGCGTTCCGACTCTCTCCCTCGCGCGAGGGTGTCTCGCGCGCATCTTCTGGAGAAGACGAAGACTTCGTCTCAACATCATCGCTATTCGAACCTTCGAGTTTTTCATCCGCTCCGCGCGCAGGCTCGTGCGGTCGCGATGCCGGATGAATCACGCGGTCCGCCCACGCGCGCACGTCGGCGCGGTAGTTGTCCGGAACAACTTCGATGATGCGCTCGACCGCACCGTCGTAGCGACCACTTCGAAGACTGTCCGCCAAAGAAAGTGTTTGAGCGGCGACGAGCGGCACGACGATCGCGATCGACATCGCGAGGAGAACGCCGAGCGCGGTCAGGATCAAACCCACGGCCAACGGGCGATTCATTCGGCGCCACGAAGTCATGCGCGCAACGAGGGGCTCAACGAGGTACGCGAGCGCCAACGCGATCAAGAGCGGCACCGTGACGGTCCGCATCGCGTAGCCCACGTAGATCGTGCCTGCGACGGCACCAATCACGAGTACGTCTCGGATCGATTGGATCTGCCAAAGATGGAGGCTGCGAACGTCGGTCTCGTTCGCGCGAGGCGTCTCAGCCGGGGGCGAGGTGCGGCCACTCTGGTCCGCGTCCGTGCGGCGTTCATCCATGGCGGAAAGGTAGCGGAATCTCGAGTTCTGCAAGGGCAGGAAGGTCGACGGAAGTCGCGAGGCTCGTTCGAGGGGAAGCCTTCGAGAATCGAGAAGGCCAACGGCCGTCACGCGCACGTTGCAGGAGTTTCCGTTCAATCGCCGATACTTTCCTTGGCCAACGGCGTGTGCCCGCTAGACTGCGGGCCTTCTTTCCCCGCCGCCCGGAGTTGAATTTCGTCCGGAGAGTTCGCAGTGGACCCCAACCACAACGCTTTCGACGACAGCCCCCTTCCGCCGACCTTGCCATCCAAACTGGTGGCAAGCAGCGAGGTTGCCCCGACCTTTGATGACCCGGTCGCTGCGGTCACCGGCGATGGGCCCTATCCAATCGAGGCCTACCAATTCGTGCAGGACGGGCTGCGACACACCGTCGACCGCATTCTTCGACACACCCGCAGCCTCCAGAACACCACGGAACACGTTGGGAGCAGCGCGTTCGACATGTCGTTCGGCGCCAACCTCGGCAACAACTCGGGTTCTGCATTCGACACCGCCGCGGAGCTTCCCTTCGCGGATCCAGATTCCCGCCACATCACTGGACAGCAACTTTGCATCGGTCTGCGGGAGTACGCCATCCAACGCTACGGCATGCTGGCTCCCGTCGTCCTCCGACATTGGAACGTCCTGCGCACGGAGGACTTCGGACGAATTGTCTACCGTCTCATCGACCTCGGACTCATGTCCCGAACTCCGGACGACTCTCAGAGCGACTTCGCCGGGGTCTACGAGTTCGATGAGGTCTTTGGAGCGGCGCAGTTGGCGGCCCGTATCGGGCGGAACTGATTTTCGGTCCGGCATACTCGCGCAGCGCCTCTTCGCCGTGTGGCTTTCGCCGGACGAGTTCTCGCCGTTTGAGAATTCGACGCGGCTACCCCCACGATTCCGCGAAATCCGTACAATTGAACGGCGCGCAGGAATTGCACGTTCCGACGCGACGTCTCGCACGAACGCGAATTCTTCGGCATCGCGCGATGCCGTTCTGAAAGACTGTTGATCAAGATCGTCGACCTCGCGTCGACACCTCGCGACCAATTTGGTCAAGACAACTCACAAAGGTAGGAAGCCTGATGCGTTTTGCCACACTCACTCTCTCCGCACTCACTCTCACCGTTCTCGGCGGCTGCGTGCCGCAGAATCAGTACGACGATCTCATGAGCGCGTACCGCAGCAAGGAGCAGCAGCTCCTTCAGTTGCAGAACGACTACACGACGTCGCGCGCGAATGAGGACATGCTGCGCAAGCAACTCGCAGAGGCTGCCGCTGATCTCGCGGCTGCGAAGAACATGGTTGGTGGCGATCGCAACGCACTCGACGAACTCGAAAAGCGTTACCAATCGCTCCTCGCCCAGCTCGGCTCGATGAGCCCGCTTCCTGAGTCGGTCAACGAAACGCTCGAGCGTCTCGCTGCTGAGTATCCCGACATCTTCGAATTCGATTCGCGACTCGGCATGCTCCGCTTCAAGAGCGACGTGACGTTCGACCTTGGCAGCGCGAAGCTCACGTCGAAGGCTGAGACCGTGCTCAAGAAGTTCGCCTCGATCCTGAACGAAGGCGAAGCGAACAACCTCGAAGTGCGCGTTGTTGGTCACACCGACAATGTTGCGATCCGCCGCGCCGCGACCGCCGCGCAGCACCCAACGAACGTGCACCTCTCGGCTCACCGCTCGATCTCGGTGCGCGACGCGCTCGTCGGTGACGGCGTCGCTGCCAACCGCTTCATGGTTGCGGGCTACGGCGAGTTCCGTCCGATCTCGGAAAACACGTCGAAGGGCAACGCGGACAACCGTCGCGTTGAAGTCTTCCTCGTCCCAATGTCGGGTTCGGCCATGGCCAGCAACTCCGGCGCGACGAAGTCGACCGGCTCGAGCAGCGCTACGAACGCTGCACAGAAGCCCTCGAACGTTCAGACCGCCACCGGTCAAGAAGAGAACGAGAAGTAATCAGACCCCGAGATATCAGTCCGTGGTCAGTCCGTGGTCAGTCCATGGTCAGTCCATGGTTAGTCCATGGGATTGGGATTCACCTTTGGTTCCTTCGCGTCGCGAAGCGAGAACCAACCGAGACATGCAAGAAGGCGGCCAAACGGCCGCCTTCTTGCCTTTTTGTGATCTCTCCGGCCCGACGTCCCACAACATTCCGGACCACTTTTCCGTGAAGGGACCGAGAATTCTGCGCGAAGTCCATCGTGTGCCCCGCTTTCGTTTCGACTTTGCCCAACCTCGCACTACACTCGGACCCGTCCCGTCAAGGACAGCCTCGTCAAGCACAGCCTTGAGCGAGGCGCAGTGAGTAGATCCGGCCGACATCGAGCAGTCCGTGAGGTTTTCGTTCGCGTTGTAGTGCGCGAGCGTGAGCTTCCAAGGGGCGGACGAATCGATCCAAGCCACAACTTGCAGAGCAGGAGCAAAGTTCCGATGCGTCGACTGGCCATTTCGGGTGTCGTCTGTCTTCCGTCGCTTTTTGCGGCGGTCGCCCTCGCGGATGCCCCACTTCGTCTCAATGAAATTCGCCTCGAGCAGCCCGGTGCCGACTTCGATGAGTACATCGAAATCGCTGGCGCCGCTGGCGAGTCACTCGCTGGCGTTTCGATCGTTGTCATCGGCGACGATGACTTCGCTCTGCCTGGCCAACAAAACGGCGTCATCGAAGACGTCATCTCGCTTTCGGGGACCGTCCCGGCCAGCGGCTTCTTCCTCGTCGGCGAGCCAACACTCTCGCTCGCCACGCCGAACCTCGCGGTGTCGCTCAATCTCGAAGGCGGCGACAACGTGACCTTCATTCTTGTGCGCGGCTTCACCGGCGCCGTGGGCGACAAGCTCGACACGAACGACGACGGCACACTTGATGTGACCCCGTGGACGTCGGTTGTCTCGAGTGTTGCGGTGCTCGCGAACGCATCTCCAAACGGTGCAAAGAGCGACTACTTCTACTCGACGAACACCGTTGGCCCTGAGGCAGGCGCGCAACCCGCGTCGGCATGGCTGTGCGCGAATACCTCGCAGTGGAACATCGGTACGGTTGATCCGCTCGCGGGCGTGGATAGCCCGGGCGCGGCGAATCAGCAGTGCGTGCCGCAAGGCATCATTCTCAACGAGATTCGCGTGGATCAGACAGGCACGGACAACGACGAGTACTTCGAACTCAAGGGCGGAATCGGCCAGAGCCTCGACGGCCTCACCTACATCGTCATCGGTGACGGTACCGGCGGCTCCGGCGTCGTCGAAGGCATTGTGTCGCTCGCTGGCCAGTCAATCGCTTCGGACGGTCTCTTCCTCGTGGCCGAGACGACCCTCACGCTCGGTACGGCGGACCTCGTCGTTGGCGCCACGGGCCTCAACTTCGAGAACACCGACAACGTCACGCACGCCCTCGTGCGCGGCTTCACCGGTGCGCTCAATCAGGATCTTGACACGAACGATGACGGCGTCCTCGACGTCACTCCGTGGACCGAAATCGTCGACTCTGTATCGCTCGTCGATCGCGTGAACCCGATGCCTCCTGCGGCGGGCGAGCGTTGGATCTACTCAAGCACGCTTGTCGGTCCAGATGGCGCGTTCATCCCGGGTCACATCTATCGCTGCGTTCCCGCGGCGACGTGGCAGATCGGCGCATTTGATCCGACGGTCGGCGCTGACACCCCTGGCACCGCCAACGAAGCATGCACCACCTGTGGCCCAGGCGCTGGAAACTGCCACGCTGTGCACACCGCCCCAGGCTGTGTGAATGTCACCTGCTGCACCGCGGTGTGCGCTGCCGATCCGACCTGCTGCGAGACCACGTGGGATCAAGGCTGCGTCGATCAAGCGCGCGTCTCGTGCCTCCAGTCGGGCGCAGCTCCCGCGCTCGAGATCACCGAGATCCGCATTGACGAACTCAACAACACCGACCCCAACGAGTACATCGAAATCAAGGGCATTCCGGGTACCAGCCTCAACGGCGTTTCGATCGTCGTTGTCGGCGACGGTGCCGATCTCGACGGCAACTTTGAGTCGGTGGTTTCGCTGAATGGCCTCTTCATTCCGAAGGACGGCTACATGCTCATCGCCGAATCGACCTTCACGCTCGGCACCGCAGACGCGGTCAAGAGCCTGAACTTCGAGAACGGTGACACGGTCACCTACTTCCTCGTCTTCAACTTCCTTCAACTTGCGAACACCGACGGCGACGCCGACAACAACTGCACGTTGGACGGCACGCCATGGGACACAACGATCGACTCGGTCGCCGTGCTCGCAGGCGACGGTCGCTGTGCCTACTCGGCGACAACGGTCGGCCCGGACTACGTCGGTCAGCCCGGACATGTTGTGAAGTGCGAAGATGGATCGTGGCGCTTCGGCCGCTTCGACGTTGCTGCGGTAGACGGTTTCGCGACCCCAGGTGCCCCGAATACGGTCTGCCCGCCGGCATACGCCTGCGGCGACGCGAAGGGCCCGTCGTGCTACGAACCGCACGCTTCGGCAGGCTGCTCGGACAGCGAGTGCTGCGCTTCGATCTGCCAGATCGATGTCACCTGCTGCGAAGTCGCCTGGGATCAGACGTGCGCTGACCTCGCGATGCTGAACTGCTTCGTGCCGAAGACGGCTCCGGCCGCGATCATCACCGAAGCCCGAATTGATCAAATCAACGCGGACAACGACGAGTACTTTGAGTTGTACGGCGAGCCTGGCACGTTGCTCAACGGCCTTTCCTACATCGTCATCGGTGACGGCTCGGCCACCCAGGGCTCTGGATTGATCGAGACCGTGATCAACTTGCAAGGGAAAGCGATCCCAGCCGATGGATTCTTCCTCGCCGCAAAGTCGACGTTCGTCCTCGGCGGTGTGACTCCGGATTTCATCCTCTCGTGCAACAACAACGACTGCTTCGAGAACTCGGACAACGTCACCCACATGCTCGTGTTCGGCTTCACCGGCAGCGTTGGCCAAGACCTCGATACCAATGACGACGGCGTGCTTGATCTCACTCCGTGGACCAGCGTGAACTCGACGCTCGCGTTCATCGAGAGCGCAGCCGTGCCGCCGGTCGGCACTGAGTACGCCTACGGCGATGTCCGCGTTGGTCCAGATCCGAACGGCTTCGTCCCGAGCCAGATTTCCTTCTGCCCGGGTAGCGAGGAATACACCATCGGCGTCTTCGACCCCGCGACCGCGGCGGCCGGAACCGAAACTCCAGGTGCCGGCGTCAAGGGTTGCGAGTACGAGACTGGCAATCCGTGCCCAGCCGATCTCGACGGCGACGGCGCGATCGGCGCAAGCGACCTCTCGGCGCTCCTTGGCAACTGGGGCAACGCTGGTATTGGTGACATCGATGGTGACGGAACGGTCGGCGCAAGCGACCTCTCCTCGCTCCTCGGTGCGTGGGGCGCCTGCCAGTAATTCTGATCAAGGCCGCATGAACTCCCCGGCGGTCCGACTTCGGTCGGACCGCCGGTTTCTTTTTTGAAGTCACGGCTCACACGGGTTTCCGTGTTCGGATTCATCTCGGAACGCCGCCTGCGTATACCCTGCCACCTCATGCCGCAGGCGCTTCAATTCGTCGCATCCATTGGGGCCTACATCGGTTGGTCAGCGCTCCTCGCGCTCGACGGCTTTGGACGCTTCGCGCTCTTCGCGTGGAACGCGCTTCGGATCGCGCTGACCGATCCGCGCAGTTGGCTCCGTTGGCGACAGATCGGGCCGCAGTTCTACTCTGTCGGCGCTGCAAGCGTGTTGGTCGTCGCAATTACCGGTGGCTTCATCGGAATGATCCTTGCGCTTGAGGGCTACGACCAATTTGCCGCACTCGGGCAAGAACAGCAGATGGGCGGCGTCATCAATTCGGCCGTCACCAAGCAGATTGGACCAGTGCTCGCGGCGGTCATGCTTGCCGGACGCGTGGGTGGTTCGCTCGCTGCCGAACTCGGATCGATGCGCGTGACTGAGCAACTTGACGCGATGCGCGCGATGTCTGCGGATCCCGTCCGCACGCTGGTCGTGCCGCGCGTGATGGCATGTCTCATCATGACACCGCTGCTCACGATCTACTCGGATGTGGTCGGCTCGATCGGCGCATGGGCGATCGTCACTGGGTACTTCGGTGTCACCAACGCCGACTATTGGCACTACACCGCCATTTTCGTCTCGGCGTGGGATCCGCTGACTGGGGTCGCAAAGAGTGCGGCGTTCGGTCTCGCGATTGGTCTCATCAGTTGCTACAAGGGCTTCCACTGCTCCGGCGGCGCGAGCGGCGTCGGCCGAGCGGCAACCGAGAGTTTCGTTGCAAGTTTCCTCACCATCATTGTGCTCAATCTCGTGCTTGCGCAGTTTGTCAACGCGCTGCAACACCTCTTCGATCCGACCAGCATGAAGACGCTCATCAGTTGAGCGAAAGGGAAGGTTATGCCTTCGATCGCATACACGTTCGCGGTTCGGTCTCGCCGCACCCGTTTCGTTGGTGGCAGGGTTCCCAACTTGCTGAGCATCACGTTGCTGAGTGCCATGCTGCTGAGCACGGCGTGGACGAGTGCGGCCTTCGCACAAAGCGTGCCGCCGGCATCGCCTGCCAATCCGCCAACGTCAACGCCTGCCACACCTGCGGTTCCATCGGCACCTCCGGCAGCCAGCGTCGCGATGATGCGGAGCGATCCAAAGGTGAGAGAGATGAAGATGGAAATCTCTCTCTATGGATCGAGCGATGCCAACCCCAACCGACGCTTGACGCCTGGTCAATCCGTACCCTCGAACTATCAATCGACCCCATACCGATTGAGCGGCTCGACCAAGATTGCCATTCCAGTCCTGCTGCGAACCAGTTGGTGCGATACCGACTTCACGACCTTGGACGCGCGCGTCACGATCGATGGCTTGCAAACTCGCCTCGACCCCGCCACGGTCTTTACACGCACCTCCGCGGGCCCCGAAGCAAACCTCGTCTTTCCCATCCAACCACAGAATCAACAGGGACAGAACGAGATCCGTACCACCGCGGTGTGGCGCGTCCAACGCTGGGACCTCGATGTCGACGAAGTGATGGCGGCGCGCTCGACGTGGCCCCGAAAGTGGGATGCGAAGTTCGATCGGTACCTTCAGAAGGAACCCGGAATCGATCCCACCAATCCGAATCTCTTCCAAGTTGCCGATGGCGCGACTCCGGGCGGCGCACGCAGCGCGTCTCCTTTCATTGCCGCGCGGAACGCGGTCGCTGCCGTCGCATCGCGATTCAAAGCGATCTCCGGCGGGACAAGCGAGTTTGGTCCGGACGGATCGCTCCGAGGCATCGCGTTTTCACCGGACAACACCGCCTGGGGCGTTGAAGCGGGACGAGGTTCCCCCGTTGAACTCTGTGCAACCTGCGTAGCGGGCCTGCGCGCGATTGGTATTCCCGCGCGCCTTCTGTACTGCATCGATGAAGACGGCGAGACGAGCACCCAACGCACTCGTTCGAAGTTCCGCTTCATCGGCGAGTTCTTCCTCAATGACATCGGGTGGGTTCCGTTTGATCCCGTTGAGATGCGTATGAAGGGCATCGCGACACGCATGAAGAACGGCCCCATCAAGGGCTTTGCCAATATCGACAGTCTGCAAAACTGCACGCCTTTCGCGTTCAAGATTGTTCCCGATGGATTCGACCGCGCCGATCGGTACGCCATCTGGGGTTGGCGAGCGCCTGGGGTTTCGGTGGATACCAACTACGCGGTGAGCCGTATCACGCTGAATGATTCTTCACGCGGCAATGGGAAGGTTCCCTCCATGCCTGCTCCCGTTGGCGATGAAGGCCCGTGATTCTCTTCCCGTGATTCTCTTCCCGTGATGCCGCCACCGCGGTGCAACTGCTCCGATCGGAACAACCGAACTTGATGCTGGGGTTTGGTCACCTTCGCCCGAGTGGCGTTTGAAGCCGCTCGATCAATTCGGTCGATACAAGGTCTATGTCCGAACGATTCGATCGGATCATCCCCCAGCAATATCGCGAGCAATACCCCGAGCAAACCCCCGCGCCCGCGAAAAAAGACGCGAGTGGTCATGCGATCGAGACGCCTGTGGCATCCACGCGAGTTTCGTCGAGCGATCTCACTTCCGAAACGCTTCGTGAAGTGTTTCTTGAGATCCGCGCGCTCGCCGATGCCGCTGGGCATCCGTGCATGATGGTCAATCCTGAAGTCGTCGCGCAGCTTGCGGAGGAGCGACTCCTCGCGCGTCAGCGGAAGACCGCGGAAAACGCCGCACGCCCCCGCCGCTCGGCGTGACAACGTCTGCGGAGTGGATCCACACGCATCGAATTTGCGTGTGCACCTCTTCAACAATGATTTCGTTGTGCCAACATGCGAGCCACGACTCGATGTGCGATGGCGTGCCGTTCCGCGGTTCGCTGCGATGAAGTCTTGCCATCGGAACCGAGCGCGTAACCGCCAGAAAGCAGCATGCATGTCGGGATGCCGCCACGCCAGACGAGTTCAAGGGCCAATGAGTCGCGTGCAGCGATACCGCCGTCGGTGAGCGCAAGGCGCCCAAAGCGATCACCCTTCGCAACGTCGACACCCGCGAGATAAAACGCGAGATCGGCCTCGGCGCGTTCGATCGCCTCTGGAAGAAACTTTGCGAGCATCGAGAGATACGCATCGTCTTCGAGCCCGTCATCCAACGGGACGTCGAGCGACGATGGAGGTTTCTTCAATGGGAAGTTTCGCTCCCCGTGCATGGAGAACGTAAACACAGACGGATCACCCGCGAAAATCGACGCCGTACCGTTTCCATGGTGGACGTCGAGATCCACGACAAGGATTCGCCGTGCGAGCCCCTCACGTTGGAGCCAACGAGCCGCAACAGCGACGTCGTTGAGCGTGCAGTATCCCTCGCCAATCTCGCGCATGGCATGATGGGTTCCGCCAGCGAGATTCGCGGCGAGACGATTGCGATTCATGCACGCAGCGACGCTCGCGTCGATTGTTCCCTGCACCGCGAGCCGCGCACGTCGCACCAATTGCGGAGACCACTCCATCCCGATTCGCCGCTGCTCTTCTCGCGTGAGCGTGCCGTCACGAAGTTTCGCGAGGTAACTCTCATCGTGCGCGAGCGCGAGCGTCTCCCATGAGCACTCCTCGGGAAAGTGCACGTTCCAAGACCCGACCAAGCCCTCGCCCGCGAGGATCGCGTGCAAAGCTTCGTACTTTCCCATGGGAAAAGCGTGCCCCTCCGGCAAGGGAATCGTGTAATCCGGGTGATACGAGACATGCTCCATGGATCACCCGATCGGCGCTTTGATGCAATGCGCTTCGCAGCGAACTTTCACACTCGCGCGACCAGCGCGTCGGCGAATTGCCCGTCAGAGACGCGCGACCAGCGCGTCGGCGAATTGCATCGTGTTGAGCTTGCCACCGAGGTCGCCTGTCGTCGCGCCCTCCGTCAGCGCACGGTCATACGCCCGGCGAATGCGACCTGCACACTCTGCAAATCGCGGCTCTGCGCGGCGCACCGAAAGCCAGTTGAGCATCATGACGCCCGACATGATCAGAGCGAGCGGATTGGCAACACCCTTGCCTGCGATGTCCGGAGCCGATCCGTGCACCGCTTCAAAGACCGCTCCCTTCTCGCCGATGTTCGCACCCGGCGTCACGCCAAGACCACCAACAAGCCCAGCACACAGGTCACTGATGATGTCGCCGTACAGATTCTCTGCGAGGATCACATCGAACTTCGTCGGATCCTGCACCATCTTCATGCATGCCGCATCGACGATCACCTCTTCATACGCAATGTCTTGGTAGTGCGCGTCATGCACTTCGCGCGCGCACCGAATGAAGAGACCATCGGTCAACTTCATGATGTTCGCCTTGTGGAACACCGACACTTTCTTTCGACCACGTTCGCGGCAGTAACGGAACGCGTAATCGGCGATGCGACGCGATGCGGTCTCGGTCGCAACCTTGATGCTGGTCGTCACACCCTTGGTAATCTCATTCTCGATACCAGCGTAGAGGCCTTCGGTATTCTCGCGAACGATCACGAGATCCACGTTCTCATACCGCGAGTGAACCCCGGCCATGGTGCGAATCGGACGAACGGCCGCGTAGAGGTCGAGCGTCTTCCGAAGGAGCACGTTGACCGAGCGGAAGCCGGTGCCAACAGGCGTTGTGCACGGCCCCTTCAGCGCTACTCCATACTCCGCGATCAGATCGAGCGTCGATTGCGGGAGAAGTTGCTTCTCTCCGGCGGCAAGTGCAGCCTCGCCCGCGTGACGAACCGTCCACGCGATATCCGCGCCACTTGCATCAATGACACGTTGCGCGGCCTCTGCGACTTCGGGACCGATTCCGTCACCAGGAATGAGAACGACGTTTGTGGACATAGCAGTGCTCCATCGCCGGCGCTCGACACGAAGCCGGAAATTGAAGCGGAGAGAATAGCGGGTCTCTCCTCTGTGGCGAGGCGCGCGAAGCCCAAAACAACCGGGGTTCACACAACAACAGCGGGAAGCGCCAAGGCGCTTCCCGCTGTGAAGATCTACTCAAACATGGGGGGACATCAGCCGTGCATGGCAGGCGTCGCCCTGCGGTAAAGAACCGCGTCCGTCTTCGCGATTAAGAACCGCGTCCGCCGACGTTTTCAGCGCCGACGACGGTTTCCTTCGCTGGGATCGACAACTTCTGGCCGACCTTGAGGTTCTTCTCTGTCGTGCCCTTGTTGGCCGCGAGGATCTGGCGCCAGTACTTGTCGCTGCCGTAGTACTTCCGCGAGATTGAAGACGGCGTCTCGCCCTTCGCGACGGTGTGGAAGTTTCCGCCCGTCGTGCCGCCGCCGGTCGTGTTGCCGCCGGTCACTCTCGAGGACTGTCCCGACAACGGCGCGGAAGTCTCCGCCGCCAAGGTCGCGGTCGCACCCGCGGAAGGAATGCGGATCTTCTGACCAATCTTCAAACGCTCAGGCTCGACCGTGGGGTTTGCCTTCGAGATGAGCTTCCACTTGTTGATGTCGTTGAAGTACTTCTGTGCGAGTGCCTCAAAGGTGTCGCCGGAAGCGATCACGTGGATGCGCTCTGCGTTGGCCGATGTAGTGCTCGTCGAAGTTGTTGAAGCTCCAGATGAACCGCTTGAGTTCACGCCGGTTGAGTTCACGCCGGTTGAGTTCACACCAGTTGAGTTGAGGCCGGTTGGCGTAGTGCCGGTCGGAAGCCCTGCGCCCGTCGGAGTTGGCCCGCCAGTCGCGATGTTCGTTCCGCCGTTCACTCCCGTTCCGCCAACACCCGAGGCTGTGCCCGCCGCGCCGGTCGTGCCCGCCGCGCTCGAGGTTCCAGTCGCAGGAATCGTGATGCCATTCACGATGCGCGGTGCGGTCGCGCTGTTCGCGATGCCAGTGTTCGTGCCAGTGTTCGTGCCAGTGTTCGCGAACGTCGAACCATTCGGGTTCGTGAAACCGTTCGGGTTGTTGGAGCCAGGCACATCACCCTTGCCCGTACCCGCATTCGATGCGGCACCCGGAACAAATGGTGGCTGCGGACGCGCACCGACGTTCGCAGCAGTATTCGTTGGGGTTGGCGAAGTGCCTGAATTGCCCAAACCCGTCGTCACGCCTTGCGTGGTTGTCGTGCCTGGAACCGACGGCGTCAATGTGAGCGTCGGAGGCAGGTTCGACTGGGTGTTCGAGGCAACTGCACCTGTCGTCGACGTGGTCCCGCTCTCCTTCGCGGTTGTCGATGACTTGTTGTTGGGGGCGGACGGAGTGGAGGCGATGAAGTAAACGCCAGCCACACCGAGGAGAACGACAGCAGAGATCACAGCGATCTTGGAACCGTTCGGCATAGGGAGCTCGATGTACTTTTGTACTGCGACGGTATCGCAAGTGCGAACGAGGCTCGTGCTCCGGCATCCGTTCCGGCGAGCACTCGTGGAAATTCACAGAAATCTTGGAAGTCCAGAACAGCGTGGCATCAGATCAAGCAGGTTGCGCCGCGCTGCCCGATGTCTTCGACACCGGAGCAATCACAGCTTTGGCTCGCTCGATCTCTTCCTCGCGGCGACTGTACACGAGTGGAGCCGCGATTGCCACCGAACTGAACGTACCCGCAATGAGGCCGATCAGGAAGGTGTACGCAAACGGCCGAATACCCGTGCCGCCGAGAGCGATGAGGATGATGGCAGTCGCGAGCGTGCTTCCGCCCGTGAGGACCGTTCGGCTGAACGTCTGGTTGATGGAGAGGTTGACCGTCTCACGACTGATCCAAGTACGCTTGCCGCGGTTCTCACGAACGCGGTCGAGGATGACGATCGTGTCGTTCAGCGAGTAGCCAATGATCGTCAGGAGGCCGGCCACGACGTTGAGGTCGATGCGGTACTGCTCGATGTAGAGCGCTGCGCCGAAGCCAGTCTGCGCGACGGGAATCGAGATCGCAAGGAAGCCGAGGCAGACGATCACGTTGAAGGTGACGCCCACGACCGTGGCCGTTGAGAAGCGGAAACTTCCGAACCGGACCCAGATGTAGGCCAGCATGCCGATGAGGCTGAGTACGACCGCGACGACCGCGCTTGCAGCCAGATTTTCCGCCACGACCGGGCTGAAACTCGAGACTTGGTCGAGGCTCGCCTGCTGGGTCAGCGCCTGGCGAACGAGATCCCACTCCTTGCTCGCAAGGTTGCGGTCCCACGTTTCAAGATCGACCTTCGTCGCGTTGATCTCAGCATCGTTCACCAGGACAACGAGCGCCTTCTGTGGACCAGCCGGATTGGACGAATCCGCGGGCTCAAGCCCAATGACCTTGGTCGGACGACCGGCGGTCGACGACCAGTCGGGCTGCGAACGCATCCGGCGGATCCGTTCGGCAGCATCGGCGGCCGTCACAGGGGTCTTGAGGCCATCAATGACGATCGCAACGCCGCCGCGGAATTCACCGACCGGTTCGCTCGAAGCGTTTGGGCGTCCGATCGAAGAACCGACGAGCGCCTTCTCCAACGGTCGAGTCACCGGAGTGTGATCTTCGCTCTCAGAGTTCGCGAACTCAAGCGGAAGGCGAACATCAAGGTCCTTCGCGAAGGCGACGACGACGGCTTCCTGGACATCGCGACTGATGCGTGACTCGTCAGCGTCTTCCATGCTCGGCGGATTACCCACCCGAATCTGGAAGCTCGAGGCGAGCCCGTCCTTCGTTTCCTGACCAACGGTCAATACGTTCGCATTCGCCAACTGGGCGACGATCTTGTCCTCACCCGCGTTCTTTCCGATTTCACGGACTCGGTCTTCAACCGCCTGCCGCGTGAGACCAAGGTGTCCATCGACTGCTTGAGGCTCGCCAGAGGCTGCCGGGCGGGTCGAAAGCGTCATCGAAACGCCGCCGCGGAACTCCGTCTCAAAGATGTCGTTGCCACGTGCGAGGAGCACAACGACTGAAATCAGCGCAAGCACGCCGCTGAACCCAAGCAGGGTTGGACGAATCGCAATCCAATCGACCTTCGGAAGCAGCGCGCGCGAAATCGCGGGAACCACTGTCGGAAGCATCGGCAGCTTGCGAAGGCCGCCCGCGAGCATGGTTTCAAAGATCGCGCGCGTGACCCAGATACCCGTGAAGAGCGTGGTGATGACGCCGATCGACATTGTGAGGGCGAAGCCCTTCACTTCGGTCGCACCGACCTTGTAAAGCACGATGCACACGATGAGGTTCGTGATGTTGCCGTCGATGATCGCGCTCAGCGCGCGTCGATATGCTTCGGAAATTGCCGTGCGGAGATGGTTCCCCTGCGCAAGCTCTTCACGAACGCGCTCGTAAATCAGCACGTTCGCATCGACTGCCATCGCAACGGAGAGTGCAACACCCGCGAGACCGGGGAGCGTAAAGGTGCCATCGATCAAGGCCATCAGGCCGAAGATGAACAACGTGTTCACGGCGAGCGCAATGTCCGCAACGAGGCCCGCGAGGAAGTAGTACGCGAGCATCACGAGACACGTGATTGCGACCGAGAGGATCGTCGCTTGCAGACCCTTCTCAAGGTTGTCGGCGCCGATCGAGGGGCCGAGGATGTTGACCGAGATTGGGTCGCTCGAAACCTTCGCCTCGAGGCTACCTGCGGTGAGCACGCGGATCAGGTAACTGATGGCGGTGTCGTCGAACTGACCGGTGATGATGCCGTTGTCACTGATCGTTGCGTTGAGCGTCGGCGCGCTAAAGACTTCGTCATCGAGCACGATTGCCATCGGCTCGCCTTGGTTTGCGCCTGTGAGACGCGCCATGCGCTGACCACCCGCAGAGTCGAGGCGGAAAGCAACCGCGGCGCCACCGAGGCGCGGATCGACCGTCTTGTACGCATTCGTCAGGCCCCATGTGCCGCCGTCGTCATGCGTCATCGCCTTGCCCGCGCTGTCGTTCAGCAGGAGATACGACTCACCACCGAACTGTCCCGCGACGAGGTCGTAGCGCGAGCCGAAGTAGGCAACCGGATCAGCGCGGAGCGCTTGAAGCTGCTCTGGCTTGTCGTACCACTGCTTGAGGTCATTGACCTTGAACCAACGAGCGCGGCCAGGTTCGCCGGCGCCGGGACCCTTGGTCGCGAGATCTTGGCGAAGTTCCTCAATGTTGAAGCCCGTTGGGTTCGAGTTGCGCACCGCAATGCGGAACTCGAGAACGCCGGCGCCGCGCATCAGGCGCATGAGGTCTTCAGGATCGTCAAGACCCGTTCGCTTCGAGATGTAGGCGTCGTTGGCCGCGACGAGTGCGTCGAACTCACCAGCGAGCGCTGGGAAGTCGGCCTTGATCGCCGCGATCTCCTTCTCACGTGGGCTCGGGCCCATCTCAGACTTCCCGTCTGCACCGACAATCGGGTTGCCTGCGGCGTCGCGAACAGCGGCGGGCAACGTCGAGAGTTGTAACGCGCGCTGGAGTCGTGGCGCAGGAAGCGTCTTCGAGAGGATGTCGGCCTTGAGTTGCTCGACACGTAGTTCGCTCGCGACCAGTTTGTCTTCGATGGCGCCACGTTCAGAAACTGGTGCGTCTGCGGCGAGCGTTTCGAGAGCCTTCTTCGCGGTCTGGTAGTTCTGCCACTCCGCCTCCAGCGCGTTCACCTGAGGATTGACCGCACCGAAACGGGCGGCCGCGCGGCCCGAGAGCAGCGCCGCGTCGAGGTCGCCGGCCGAGATCTGTGTCTTTGCGAGCAGTTCTTCAATGGCGGTCTTCGCTTTGACCTGAAGTTCGCGCACTTCCGCCGACGGAAGAGGCATCACGACTTCGATGCGATCACGCCCCTGCGGCTGCATCGCGATATCGAGGACGCCCTGAGGATTCACGCGCTGCTTGAGCACGTCGATGACCTGCCCGAGCACCGCGTTCGAATCGCCCGTCTCGGGGACCTTGACGGAGTAGACGAGGCTCACGCCACCCTGCAGATCCTTCCCGAGACGAATGCCCTTCTGCGAGAGGAGTACGCCGAAAATGGCGCAGAGTCCGACGACGAATGTGAGGAACCAGACTTTCTTCATTGCGGAATCCAAAGAACGGGCTTCGGGGTGTTTGCGGGGCTCACGCTTGGGGGTTCAGATTGGGCACAAGCGAGAATAAACAGGCGTGGCTGAATGAGATCGAGTGGACTGTCGCAGAGACGGGAGTACCCGCTCCGCTCGACTGCTTCCGTTACGAAGCGGTGGACTCCTTGAGTACCGCTTCGATCTTGCTTCGGGCAACCGTAAGTTTGGTGTTCGAGTTCTCATCGACCTTCAAGACGATGACGTCAGGCTTCACTTCGACAACGCTGCCGATGATGCCGCCGACCGTCCGAACGGAGTCGTTCTTCTTGATGCTCGAGAGCATGGCTTCGTACTTCTTCTTTTCGCGACGACCACCGAGCACCGTCATGATGACGAAGAGGATGACCGCACCGAAGAGAAGGAGTTCGATGCCGAAGCCTTGCGGGCGTGCAGCTGCGCCATCGGTTCCAGCGCCGGAATTTGCACCGGTCGTCGAACCTGAGGCAGTAGTGCCTGCAGAGGTGGTCGCCTCATTCTTCACGCCCTTGGGCACGCCGTCTTGCGCGAGCGTGATGGAGAAGGGACTCAGAGTGAACTGCGCGGCTTCAACGGTCTGAAAATCACTCGACATAGGTTTGCCTCAACTTGCCTTCATGTTGCCTTCATGCACCGAACGATCGTTTGAACTCTTGATCGAAGTCTTGATCGAACTCTTGATCGAACTCTTGATCGAAGTCATCGTGGAGGTGCAGAGCGGCTTTCTATCGTCCAACTTCTGTTGGGACCGAGAAGTTTCAAGAACCCTCTCGGGGTTGGTTCGTCGGCCAAACGGAGGGCCAACTCGAAGGACCTCCAACAATCGCATACAGAGAACTCGAGTCGACTCGACGCGAACCGACATGCTCGGTCACGACGCGGGCTCGAGAGGAAACACATCTTCCATCCGTCGATCCGATTCGATTCGGTTCGCCGCAACTTCCATCAGCGTGAACGCCGACTTCCGTTTGCGGGACGATAACAAAGCGACCGAATGTGCGATCTCCTTTCCCCGCGGAGTTGCGCCATTCGTGGCTCTGCCTCACCTCACCCCCCAGACGACGCCCCGCCTTCTGACACGCTGGATGCCCGGAGGCATGGCCAACGTTCCATAAACTTGGGCCAGCCATCATCACCGATCGTGCGGCGAATGTCCACCATGAGGCGTTGGAAGTGCCGGATGTTGTGGATGCTCAGGAGGGTCGGCCCGAGCATTTCGTCCGCGAGAAAGAGGTGCCGGAGGTACCCGCGCGAGAAGCCGCCCGCGCAAGCAAGGCAGTCACAGGTCGGGTCCAGTGGACCTTGGTCGAGGGTGTGACAGGCATTTCGGATGCGAACCGGCCCGACGGAGGTGAAGGCGTACCCCTTCCGACCATTCCGAGTCGGAAGGACGCAGTCGAACATGTCGACCCCCGCAAGGACCGCCGCCAGGATGTCCCGCTCGTAACCGACCCCCATCAGGTAGCGAGGGCGATCCTCGGGCAGCATGGGCGCGACGGCGTCCACGGTTCGATGGATCTCGTCAGGGCTCTCGCCAACCGCCACGCCGCCGATCGCAAACCCCGGGAGATCGAAGGCGCAAATCTGCTCCACCGAACGCTTTCGAAGTTCGAGATCCGTCCCGCCCTGCACGATGCCGAAGAGGCCCTGCTCGCTGGGCCTCGCATGCGCGGCGATGCAGCGCTCAAGCCAACGCGCGGTGCGATCAATCGCGTCTTCGAGCCGACGACGGTGCTCCTCTGGCTTCGATCGACGCTTTCGCGACAACTGCGGATCGGTCGACGTCACTTCCGGCACAAGCGCGGGAGGACAGTCGTCGAACGCCATCATGATGTCTGAGCCAATCGCGTTCTGAACGGCGATCGATCGCTCTGGCGAGAGCATGAGTTTTGAACCATCGATGAAGGATCGAAACTCGACGCCCTCTTCCGAGATCTTTGTTCCCTCAGACATCGACCACGCTTGGAATCCGCCGGAGTCGGTGAGGATCGGAGCATCCCATCGCATGAAGCGGTGAGAGCCTCCAAAGGCGGCCAAGCGCTCGGCGCCGGGGCGCAACATCAAGTGGTACGCGTTGTTCAGGATGATCTCGCTCCCGGTCGAGCGAATCTGATCAGGGGTGAGGCCCTTCATCGAGGCCGCGGTCGCAACTGGCATGAACGCAGGGGTTTCGAATGTCCCGTGCGGTGTCGTGACACGACCGCGTCGTGCGCGAGACGAACGACTTTGACCCAGGATCTCAAAACGAACCGCGTCACGACCGCCGGGCATCGCGCTTCCTCTCATCGGTCGCATTGCGCAACATTTCGCGCTCGCGCTCGTTCAAACTTCCAAGCCCCTTCTCGCGCACCTTGTCGAGAATGCGATCAATCTCGGCTTCGCTTGGAGCGCCTCGTTGAATGCCTCGTTGAATGCCTCGTTGAATGCCTCGTTGAATGCCTCGTGATGCGCCGACGGGCTGGCCGCCAACCTTCGTACCCGCGCGACCAAAGAGGTCGAAAAATCCATCAAGAAGGTGAGGTCGTTGCGCCACCCACCAACCCGCGACTGCGCCGCCGAGGTGCGCAGCCTCACCACCCGAGTTGTTGCCCTGCGCGAGCAAGGTGTACACCGAGATACCGACCAGACCGAGTGCGAGAAACTTCAGTTTGATGGGGATGATTCCAAGAATCGCCATCGGCTCGTTTGGACGCAGCCACGCGGCCGCGAGCACGATGCCGCAAACACCGCCACTCGCGCCGATCAGTGGAATCCACGGGTCGTTGAAGAGAAGACCAGGGACGGCAACTTCGCTCCCCTGCGACTTCATCCACGCGATGCCCGCTGCATTCAGAACAAGGAAGAGCAACGCACCGGCGATGGTGGCGGTCAGGAAGAGCGCAAGAAATCTCGCTCCGCCAAAGTACTCCTCGACGATTGGACCAAACACCCACAGACCAATCATGTTGAGGAAGAGGTGCATCAAACTGACGTGGAGAAATCCGTAACCAAGGAAGCGCCAGAATTCGAAACCTTCGACGCGTCCGGTGGGCGTGAAACTCCACACCGCCTGCGCCGTTGTGAATTGCAGCCACTTCTTCATCGGCGTCACGTACGCAAACGGCGCGGTTGCGACCGGCTCAAATTGCTTCGCTGCGAGTTCGGGCAACTGCCCAACCCAGATACCCATCAGACCGCGACCACTTGGATCCACCACGGGTTTTCCCTGCGGATCTCGGTAGAGCGGATACACCGTGTACGTCGCGCGCGACGCGGAGAGGTCGGCGAACGCCTGCTCGCGGCCTGGGACCGCACGCCACTCACCGAACTGCACAGGCTGTGGTGTGAGCATTGAGTCGATCGCAAAGACCGCACAACACACCATGATCACGATGACGTGCACTGGCCACGGAAGACGCGATGTGCGCGTGCCCTGCACACGACCACCAAAGGCGCGACCGCGAAGGCCCGCGATGCCTGAGGTGCCGCTCCACGATGACGTGTTCGGCTCACGCGTGTAATCCCGGTCGGAGATACCCATCGTCGCGAGTGTACGGTGTTCGATCGGCGATGTGCGCAAGGAGTCCGCAGCCTGCGCGACAGACAAGCGACATCACCGAAATAGATGCGTTTCTCTTCGACCGAGCATCATCGGTCGCGCTTCTCATCGGTCGCGCGCTGAAGCGTTTCGCGTTCTGCGCGCGTGAGGCTCTCGATTCCGCTCGCGGCAATTTTCGCCAAGATTCGGTCGAGTTCCGCCTCTTTCGCCCGCGTAGCCTCTCGCTCTCTTTCGGCAGCCTTTCCCGCGGCTTGTGACCCCGTGGTTGAGCTTGTTCCCTTGGAACCCGATTTCGCCGCATCCGATCGCGAGCCCCGCGAACGGCCGTCAAATTCGCCCCCCAGTTCGCTTTCGAGCTCCGCATCCATCGCGAGCAACTCGGATGGATCGGGATCGAATCCAAGGAAATCCCGCTCTTGCTCAATCTGACGGGCGGTCGCGAAGCAGGTGAACCCGCCGAAAATCGCAATCGCCAGGAGCATGGTGCTCTCCGAAATCAGCGCAACGACGCCAATCACGACCGCGCCCGCGAGTCCGCTCCGACAGGCAAAGCGCATCGAAGCGCCGAAGCCGAGTCGGCGCCAAAGAATCGCCTGCAAGATTCGTCCACCGTCGAGTGGAAACATCGGGATGAGGTTGAACAACAGAAGTGTCCACGCCACGTAGTTGGTCAGGAGCAGCGCAAGTTGCGTCCAATCACCGACCTCGACACGTTGCACCAGTGCTTGCAGGCCGAAGGGATTGGGGATCGCGACGCCCCACCATTACCCGGTTGTGAGACCGATCCACGGAGTGAGCACCGCGATGAAACCAACGTTGACAAGCGGACCGCCGATCGCTGTCCAGAGATGGGCGGAGGGACGCTGCGGCGGCGCGCACGAGGCCAATCCACCAAGCGGCCAAATCAGAATCTCATCCGCGGTACCGGCTTTCGCTCGGCACGCGATCGCGTGGCCAAACTCGTGCAGCAACACGATGGAGAACAGCGCGCCGAGCCCGATGAGCGCGGGGACAAGCCCAAATGCGCCCCCACCCTCAACGCTGACCGACTGCGAAACGGTCACCAGCACAAAGACGATGAAAAAGAGATGCAACCGCACCGTGATTCCGAAGATCCGGAAGACCGGGACCGACCAGGTCATCGGATCGTCGAACGTCATCCGGCTCCCTCGCCAATCGCCGCCGTATCCCGCGGGGCGAGTGCGTTCATCCGGCTCCTCCCACGGCTGCCGACCGGAGTCCATTCCGGAACTCATTGTGAACTCCCTTCCGCACGATGAAGCGACCAAAGCAGATAGGCCCCGAGCGTCTTGCCATCGGTGACACGTCCGGCCGCGATCTGGGTTGCCAACGCGTCCGGGCGCATTTCCACAACCTCAAGTTCTTCCCCTGGCTCAAGTCGCTGCGGAACGGGACGAAGGCCCGTTGCAAGGAAAACGTGCATGATCTCGTCGGCAAACCCGGGCGAGGTAAAGAACGCTCCGAGTTTCACGAGCGTACCCGCGGCGTACCCCGTTTCTTCTTCAAGTTCCCGCGCGGCCGCGCGGTGAGGATCCTCGCCGCGTTCGAGTTTGCCTGCGCAGAATTCAACGAGCCAGCGTTCAACCGCTACCCGGCGATTCCTCACCAACACCATGGTGCAATCGTCTTTGACGGCAACAACCGTGACGGCGCCGGGATGGCGAACAACGTCACGCACGGCCGCCGGGGTGGCGCGACCGTCAAAGGACTGCTTGGGCGCGAACTCAAGGCGTTCGACGCGAATGATCGGCCCTTCGTGGGTAATGGAGACCTTTGTCGGGCGTACTTCGGCGCGCGCCGCGAACGGAAGATCGTGTGCGATCGCGTCCGCACTGCGAGCATCGAAGTTGGCGCTGTCGGATTCGCGTGGCATACGAGATTGCGCAAGTTCCACTTTGCGCAAGTTCCAGATTGCGCAAGATCCACACCATCCGCGACTTGCGGAGCATGCGGTGGAGGGCCGATGATACGGCCGTGCCGGAACTCGTGCCCCCCATTCTCACCGAATCAACCGCCGCCAATTTCAGCGGCTCCGATGCTCCCGTGCAGGTCATCGGGTTGGTGAAGAGTTTTGGCCGGCAAAAGGTCCTGAAGGGTGTGACCCTCGCCTTCCCACGCGGGAAGACAACCGTGGTGCTCGGCCCTTCCGGATGTGGCAAGAGTGTCCTGCTGAAGCACCTCGTCGGGCTCCTTCGGCCCGACAAGGGACAGGTGATTTTCGAAGGCGAGCGGATCGACACTCTCTCCGAACGACGCCTTGGGCCGATCCGCAGACAATTCGGCTTCCTTTTCCAACAGGGCGCACTCTTCGACAGTTTCGATGTCTACGGGAACATTGCATTCCCGCTCCGTGAACTCGAAGGCGATGCGCCCTACGACGAGGAGGTTCGCGTACGACGAGTGCTGCGCCTCGTGGGACTTGAGTCGGCGATCCACAAACTGCCGAGCGAACTCTCCGGCGGACAACAGAAGCGCATTGCGCTCGCACGTGCGGTTGTCCTGCAACCGAAGGTGTTGCTCTATGACGAGCCGACAACCGGCCTCGATCCGATTCGCTCAGATGTGATTAACGAACTCATCCTGAAGCTCAAGCAGGAGTTGCGCATCACAAGTATCGTGGTGACACACGATCTCACGAGCGCGTTCAAGGTTGCCGACTACATGGTCATGTTCCACGAAGGCAATGTTGTCCTCGAAGGTGAGCCGGAGGTTTTCCGGCGCTCGACGGATCCGATCGTTTCGCGTTTCCTTCGCGGCGAGGCGAGCGAAGAAGAACTGCGCGCGATTCGCGAGGTGACGGCCACGAACCGTGATGCGGCTCGCACGCCGGGAGTGCTTCCATGAGAGAGCGCGTTCGAAACATCCTCGTCGGAGTTTGCACGATCGGCGCACTCGCGGGCGGCGCAGGCCTTCTCTTCTTCTTCGGCGAGATTGAGCCATTCTTCACGCGTCGCTGGCCGCTTCAGGTCGCATTCAACGATTCTGGTGGCCTTCGTAAAGGCAGCCTTGTGACCTTGAACGGCGTGCCCGTAGGCGCGATCGAGCGCGTCGAGATTTGGCAGGATGCTGATCGACCGGTCCTGATCACCGCGGCGATTGACGACGGCGTTCGAATCCCCGAT
>CAIWCL010000313.1 GCA_903911205.1 uncultured bacterium | reverse complement strand
CGGGCGCGATCTTCGCGGGGTCATTCGGGCAGCCGTCGGTGCAGTCAGGCGTGCCGTCGTTGTCGGTGTCGACGTCGCTGACGCCGCAGCCGCATGCGCCCGGCGCGATCTTCGCTGGATCATTCGGGCAGCCTTCGGTGCAATCGGGTGTGCCGTCGCTGTCGGAGTCGACATCGCTGACGCCGCAGCCGCAGGTGCCAGGCGCGATCTTCGCGGGGTCATTCGGGCAGCCGTCGGTGCAGTCAGGCGTGCCGTCGTTGTCGGTGTCGACGTCGCTGACGCCGCAGCCGCAGGTGCCGGGCGAGCTCTTGTTGGGATCGTTTGGGCACGCGTCCCACAGTGCCGCGGTAAAGAATGCGCCGGCTGCGATCTGTGTGAGATTGGAGATACCTTCTGGCGCGACCGTCTGGAAGAAGAACGGCTGGCCCCAGCACACGGGCGTTCCGTCGCTCTTGAGCGCGGTCGAATGGAAAAACCCCATGGACAGATCGATCACACCCGCCAAATCAGGCGGCGTTTCGATTTGACCAAAGTCGTTGAATCCCCAGCACACCACCGTTCCGTCGCTCTTGAGCGCAGCGGAGTGGTATCCGCCCGCCGCAATCTTCACGACAGACGCGAGCGTCGGTGGAGGTGTGCACTGATCGGACCCATCTTCACCGAAGCACGCGACCGTGCCGTCGGAGCGAAGCGTGACTGTGTGCAGTTCGCCTGCGGCAACGGAGCTCGCAACGAGTCCGGCGGGCGGCGTGCATTGACCGTAGGTGTTCGAACCCCAGCACACAACGTCGCCGTTCGCGCGCACCGCGGCAGAGTGGTGTCCGCCGCCCGCGATCGCGATCACGTTGGTCAGGCCCGTTGGCACATTGCGCTGGCCCGAGGCATTCGAACCCCACGCGACCACCGTGCCATTCGCGCGAATGCCGAGCGAATGCGCGTCGCCCGCGGCGATGGTGATGAAGTCTGAGATTCCCGCAGGAGGCGTCGCCTGCCCCACGGTGTTGTCGCCCCAACAGGCGACGACGCCGTTCTGTTGCAGCGCCAGTCCGTGGCGACCACCAGACGCGATCGATTTCAACGCGCCAAGTCCGGTCGGCACGCGCCATTCGCCGTCGGTGTTGTTGCCCCACACCGCAATCTCGGTTTCGCGCACGGTGAGCGTTCCGCTTCCCGTGCCACCGTCGTAACCACCGATGCGAACGAAGTACGTTGTGCCCGCGCTGACTTGAAAGTCGCGAATCTCTGACACGCCGAATTGGCAACCGGAGAAGTCGTACGAATCGCCGTTACAAGCGAGGTAGTTCAGGTTGCCGCAGGTTCCCGAGTAGAGCGCGATCGACGTGTCGTACGAACTCTCGTCGCAGGTTGTAAACGTCGCGATACCGTCAGCGAGCGGCGTGTACGAGAACCAAACATCGGGGCTGTTGTTCCACTCGAGGAAGTAGCCCTTGCAAAGTGAGTCGCTTGGTGGATTGGGGCTTGGTGTCGCGGAAGCGGTGCTGAACGCAGCAGGGACGCCGTTCAAAACGGGAGTTGCCTGGACGCACTCGTCTTGCGAAAAAGCGGGAGTTGCAAGTGACAGCGCCCACAGGACAGCGGTGACATTTCCCACGCGAACGATGTCCAGCTCAGCTGACATGTATTCCCTTTCACTGCACACAACCATGAGGGTGCCGTCGGCGACACGCCCACCCCGAACCGTAAATCTTGCCACGAATCTTCATTGAAAGAAGCGCGGACATGTCAAGAAAGCCGAGAAGCAGCGGGGAGATGCAGTAGCGGGCGTTACCGGGCGTGGAAGTGCGCGCTTCCCAACCCTCACCGCGCGAGGAACTCATCCGCGGTCCCCGCAAGCATGCGCTTGCGATCGTTCGCGGAGAGCCCCGTCATCGACTTGATCAATGTTCCCGCGACGTGTTCGCCGAGCGGGAACGGGTAGTCGCTGCCAAGCGCGAGCCGCTCGACGCCAACGGCGTCGATCAAGAATCGCAGCGCGGCCTCGTCGTGCACAAGCGTGTCGAAGTAGAAGCGCCGCAACTGCGCGCGCGGACTCACGCTGCAGTCGATCGCGCAAAGATCGGGGCGCTCGCGGAAACCGTGCTCGATGCGGCCGATCGTAAAGGCGAGGCTCCCACCACCGTGGGCGAGACAAACCTTGAGCGAAGGCAGCCGCTCAAGCACGCCGCCCATCATGAGTGAGCACGCCGCGCGCGCGGTTTCGGCCGGCATACCAACGAGCCACGGCAACCAATACTTTGGCGTTGAGGTTTGGCCGAGCATGTTCCACGGATGAATGAAGACCGCGGCGCCGCGACGGGCGCAGTGCTCGAAGAATGGAAAGAGCCGCGCGTCATCGAGGTTGAGTTCCTGCGCAACGCCGTCGCGGACGACGTTGATATTCGAACCGATCTCGACACCCGCGAGTCCGAGTTCGTCGAGCGCGCGATCAAGCTCGCGGCAGGCGAGGCTCGTGTCTTGCAGCGGTACCGTTGCGAGGCCGCGGAAGCGCGTTGGATGCGCGCGCACGGTTTCCGCGATGTGGTCATTCAAGTGCTGCGCGAGTTCAAGCGCGGCGTCGACGGGCTGGTGATACGAGAACATCACCGGCACGGTCGAAAGCACCTGAACATCCACCGCGTGCGCATCCATCTCCTCGATGCGGACGTGCGGATCAAAGCAGTTCGCCTCGATATCCCGAAAGTGCCGCCCGTCGATCGTGAGCCGTGCGCACATGCAGCCTGAGCGCGCTTCGCCGAAATGCTCGATCGCAAGCCAACCGCGAGTTTCAGCCTTTCGCGCAAGATCGGGCCACGATCGCGGCAAGATGTGCGTGTGCAGGTCGATGGTGCGCATTCGGGCAGGGTAACTCTTCTCGAATGACGTCGTGTGCATGGATGGCCGAGGTGAGGCAAACCTGCGGTCTCGGGGAGCCATGCCGCGCACAGCGCATTGGGTCGCACGTCGATTCGCTCCAGAGATACACTGACCGCTTCAGTCGTGTCGCACTCGCGCGAACAGCATCTTTCCCCAAAGGCCTATGCGGCCCTCGCTATCGGCGCGATTGGTGTTGTCTTCGGCGACATCGGTACGAGCCCGCTGTACGCGCTGAAAGAGAGCTTCGCACACCTCAAGGCGCAGGGGCAGATCGTCGACGAACTCTACGTTCGCGGCATCCTCTCGATCGTCTTCTGGCTGCTCATCTTCGTTGTGAACGTGAAGTACATCTTCATGATCACGCGAGCGGCGAACCGGGGTGAGGGCGGCATTTTCGCGCTGCTTTCGCTCATTCCGCGGGGACTCTCCGCAAGGGCCGTGCGCGGACGATTCATCATGACGATGCTCGCAATCGCGGGCGCCGGGCTGCTTTTCGGCGACGGCATCATTACGCCTTCCATCTCCGTGCTTTCCGCGATGGAAGGCTTAGAGGTCGCAAATCCGGCCCTCAAGCCGTTCATCATTCCAACGACGCTCTGCATTCTCGTGGGGCTGTTCTACTTTCAGCAGTTCGGTACCGCGAAGATTGGCGTCGTTTTCGGCCCGGTGATGGTGGTCTGGTTTAGCGTGCTTGGAATCCTTGGCCTTTTGGGAACGCTCCAGCGTCCGGAGGTCATTTGGTCGGTCAATCCGATGTACGCATGGGCGCTGATCACGGCGCATCCGGTCGAGACGTTTCTCCTGCTCGGCTCGATTGTCTTGTGCGTGACGGGCGCGGAGGCGCTCTACGCCGATATGGGGCACTTCGGCATCCGTCCGATTCGGATTGGCTGGTATCTCTTGGTTGGTCCCGCGCTCACGCTCCAGTACTTCGGACAGGGCGCGGTGCTCCTCCAGCACCTCGAGTCGAACCAAGGGGCGATGGCCGCCGACTTTTATCCGTTTTACGCACTGGTGCCGCAGCCACTGATTATCCCGATGGTTGTCTTGGCAGCGATGGCGACGGTGATCGCAAGCCAAGCGATGATCTCTGGCGTCTTCTCGATCGCGCGGCAGGCGATTCGTCTCAACATGCTGCCACGGCTTGAGATCGTGCATACGTCAGGCGAGCAAGAGGGGCAGATTTACATTCCATCGCTGAACGGCTTGATGCTCGTCGGCTGCCTCTTCACAGTACTTCTCTTCCCCAGTTCGACGAAGCTCGCGAGCGCGTACGGCATTGCTGTCACGCTCGACATGCTCATCACCACGATCCTCTTCGCGGTCGTTGCGCGGCGGTTCTGGCGTTGGAAGCGACGATGGCTCGGGCCGGTGATCTTTATCTTCCTCGTGGTCGACGTACTTCTGGTTGGTGCGAACATCATCAAGTTCCCGACCGGCGGATGGTTCGCGATTGTGATCGCGTTGATGGCGTTCCTCGTCATGTCGACCTGGGTGCAGGGCAGTTACATCATCGGCCGCAAGCTCGCGGAAGGCACGCAGTCGATTCACGACTTCCTCGGCGCACTCTGGACGGACGCGATCCCGCGTGTGCCTGGCACCGCGGTCTACCTCACGACGAACTACAACACGCCGCTCGCGCTCAAGCATTTCGTCGAGCACGCGCATGTCTTGCATGAGCAAGTTGTGCTGATGACGATCGTCTCGTCGAACTTGCCGGTGGTTCCAGCCGCGCGACAGATTCGCGTGGAATGGTTGCCGGATGGCGTGTGGAAGATCACGGCGCTCTGCGGCTTCATGGAAAGCCCGAATATCCCGCGGTTCTTGGAGCGCGCGAAGGCGCACGGCTTCAACTTCGATCCGAATCAGACGACGTATTTCGCGCGCCGCACTTCGGTGGTACCGACGGGTACGGCGAAGATGGCGGGCTGGCGTAAGCGGCTTTTCTCGGCGCTTTCGCGGAATTCAGTCGACGCGACGCGCTCGTTCAATCTGCCGCCTGACCGCGTGGTCGACTTCGGTGCGCAAGTCGAATTGTGATCGCGAGCGTCATTGGCGCTTCGCTTGTCGCGTAGGAGATCGATCGATGGCGAGGTCGTTCGTGCCCCGTCATCGCCAGCCTCTACTCAACCGTCGGTTGTAAAGCACCCTTCAGACTATGCGTACATGATCGTGCACTTCATCGACAACCTCTTTCCTGAGAGCGGTGGACCGACAGCAGTCGTACTCGGTCTTGCTCGTGCGCAGGCGCTCCTAGGTTTCGAAGTGACGGTTGTCAGCCGGCTTGGCGCGGGTCTCGACGGAACACGCGCAATCGAATCTGCGTGGGCAGACACACAGGTTCGGTACATCGATCTGTCTCAACGCGGATTGTTCGCTCGTGAGTTCAGCCACCGGTCACTCTTGGATGAAACGCGCCCGAAACTTGTGCACATTCACAATGTGTGGGAGTCGAGCCTTCGACGAATGGCAGCTGCCTGCGTTTCGCGCGGAACTCCCTATGTGCTTTCGACACACGGCATGTTGCACCCGTCTGATCTCGGGAGAAAGTGGCTCAAGAAGGCAGCATATCTCGCGCTTTTTGGAGACGTTGTGCGCGCGGCCGGTGAGGTTTTGGCTCTCAACGAGGAGGAGGCGTTTCACGTGCGTACTGCGCTCAAAACGCCCTCAAGCGTACTTCTGAATGGAGTCGGGCTTGATCAGGCAGGAACGTCGCCTGATGCATTTCTCCGCCGATTTCCTGAACTCGTGGGTCGGCCCTATGCACTCTTTGTCGGACGAATCCATCGCAGCAAGGCGGTCCATCGGCTTGTTGAGGCATACGCCGAGGCACGATTCCTCGGGATGACGCAGGATCTGGTGGTGCTCGGCCCACCCGGCGGCGAGGAGCGGAAACTCGAGGCGACCATTCATCGGCTCGGACTTGAGTCTTGTGTGCACGTCGTCGGTCCTATCTTCGGTTCGGAGAAATGGGCCGCTATCACAGGATGCGACCTGTTCGTGCATCGGCCGCTCTTCGAGGGTTTTGGCATCGCAATCGGTGAAGCACTTGCCTGCGGCAAGCCTGTCGTGACCACGACGAGTTGCAAACTTGGTCGTGCAAGCGATGACGGCGCGCTGTTGATGGTGGAGGACATCGACGACCGATTTTCCCGTGCGATGCATCGCATCGCGACCGACGCACATGAAGCCGCCCGACTCGGTCAGGAGGGAGCAAACTGGGCGCGGAAACACCTCGATTGGTCGGCTGTCGCGGTGAGTGCGAACGATGCCTACCAACGTGCGGCGCGCGCTCGCGCGCGTCAAACCTGAGCCTCGCCAGACGGTCATCGTGTCCGGTTCGCGACCTGATCAACCAATTTGTCCGAATCCATCGCACCGGCGATCTCCACGACTTTCAACTCGGACGCTGGTCGGGGTGCTGCGAGATGCTCAAGGAGTGTGAGCATCCGCATGGCGCAGGCTTCGCGAGCGAACGTGGGTGCGGCCTGCGCGGCTCCGACGCGCATGGAGTCTGCGAGCCGGGAATCAGCGGCGATTCGTCGGATGGCGGTTGCGATGGCGTCAGGATCACACGGAGCGATGCATAGCCCCGCTCCCGCATCAGTGACGATTTGCGCCGACTCACCCTCGACCGCGAGGACGACGGGGAGCCCCATGCCGAAGCACTCGAAGAGTTTCGATGGAATCACCCGCCGGAACAGCGGACCGCTACGCACATGGATAAGGGCAACGTTCAAGATCGACCAGTATCGCGCGACTTCGTGCTTCATCACAGGCGCTAGAAAAGTGACGTTCTTTAGGCCGAGTCGGATAGCCATCGCCTCGAGCGAGGGCTTCTCGGCGCCATCTCCCACGAACAGGAAGTGGCACTGCTTCAACTCTGGGTCGCGAGCGCAGCGCGCCGCGGCCTCGATGACATGCTCAAGAGCCTGGCATTGTCCGTGTGTTCCGACGTAGCCAACGATGAAGCGGTCTTCGAGGCCAAGCTGGCGGAGTAGGACCGCGTCACGTGGCTGCGGCTTGAAATGCGAGAGATCAACACCATTTCGGACGACCTCAATTTTGGTCGCGGTGATTCCCCGCTCGACAAGTCGTTCTCGGAATCCTTCGGTCACCGCGACGATGAGCGAGGCCCGCCGATATAGGCTCATCTCGAGCCGTTCAAGAGGTGCGAGCAGCAATCGGCTGCGCAGCACACCTAACTCTTGAATCTCTTCCGGCCAGAGGTCGCGCAGCTCGAATACAAACGGTCTGCGATGGACCATCGACGCGAGGGCACCGGCACATGCGGTGAACAACTGGGGGCTCGTTGCGACGACGACGTCCGGTCGCCGTACGAGTGATGCGGCGACTGCGCCAGTCACCATGTAGCTAAGGAAATCGAGGGTCCTTCTGATCGTACCTTTGTTCGCCGCGATATAGGTCCAGACTCGAAGGACGTTGATGCCCTCTATTTGCTCGCGTTGAAACAGACGGTTTCGATAGCCGTCGTAGATACGACCTTGCGGGAAATTCGGGAATCCCGTCACAACCGTGACCTCGTGCCCCGCACGCACCCATGCTCGACAATGTTCGAATGTTCGCGACGCGGGCGCGTTCACTTCAGGGGGAAAATTGTCGGTGAGGAAGAGAATGCGCATCGGAACCAACTGGACTTAAACGTCGCTCACGCGACCGATGGCAAGCATCTTGTTCGCGATTGGAAGTGCCTTATGAATGAGACGTGCGGTGGGTCCAAGCGCTCGAGAGAGCGTGCGGGAACGGAGCAACCGTTCGAGTTCATGCTCAACTGGAAATGAGAGTTCGTGGAACTTGCTGATGCAGACCTGCTCGAGGCCAAGTTGCGCAAGCATGCGGTACATCTCAGCTGTACTGAAGATCTGCTTATGACCGAACATCTGGCCCGAGTACAGCGAGTTGAGAAAGAGCGGTACGCGCCCTGCCGTGAGGCGGTAACTCGCCTCGCCCATGCGGTGGTAGAACGAATCTCGTGCGGGCGTGTCCACAAGGAGCACTCCACCTGGACGAAGCGCGCGCACAGCGCATTCGAGGGTGAGGAATGGTTCGTTCACGTGCTCGATCACATCCCAGAGCGTGACGATATCGAAGGCCCTCTCATGCGCGGAGTCAGCGACGAACTCTTCGATCGTCTCGAACCTCACGTCGAGCCCCGCCCGGTGTCGGCTGTAGGCGACGCGGAGTGGATTGACCTCGAGGCCGGTGCAGATGGCGCCAGCATCCCTTGCACGCGTTAGGAAGGCACCGCCACCGCAGCCGATGTCGAGCACCCGTGTACCTCGAAGTGATCGTTGCGACGCCACGTGCCTCAGATGGTGCGCGAAACGATCGGAATTCGCCTGCAGCGTGCGCTCGATGTAACCGACGTCGACCTCGGTCAGCCGCGATTCCTGCCGATCTCGCGGTAATGGAGGATCGGTTTGGTCGATGAAGTGGAATCCCTCGTGCGAGACATACACCCGGGCATCACACAGTTGAAATCGGGGAGTGTCGTCTGGACGGAGTCGTCGCTTTGCGTCATCGATGGTCATGGCGTTTGCCTCTTCTCAATAGCGACGCAAGCCGACCAACAAAACTGTTCAAAACCACGCACCCAGCGAAGCAGATGCTGATCGATTTTTGACAGAATTGAATGCGTTCGAACTGGATGAAGCACGACCTTGGGCTGAGCGGTCAATGTGCCGTGGACCATGCACAACGTATGGAGCAGCGAGTTCGTGAGGTTGTAGGTACGGACGGTCACGCTCGCGTTCGATGGCAGCAGGTGAGGCAGTTCGCTCAACCGGAGGTGCCGAACAGGCTTCATGTTCGGTGGATACCGGTCGGTACGGCGAAGCATGCGATATGTACGAGCCAAAGGGTTGCCATCAAGATTGACGATGAAAATCCCACGACCTCCGGGCCTGAGCACGCGTAGCGCCTCAGCGAGCATCGCTTTCGCATCAACGTATTGCATCGTGCTGCAGGAGAAGACTGCGTCGAATATCTGGTCGGGATAAGGAAGTCGTTGGGCATCTCCAAAGTCGAAACGGACCATCGGATAGTGCTCTCGCGCGAACTGCAGAGTCGGTTCATGAATATCGACGCCGTACGCTTCGAAGCCCATGCGCCGGAAAGACTCCGTTTTTCTGCCCTCTCCGCACCCGATATCGAGTAACGATCGCCCGACACATGCTTCGATCTTGAGGTGCGCGAGCGCAAAGTCCTCGATCTCTCGCAGCAGAAAGAGATCGACTGGTTCCGTGTGGAAGCGACTACTCCAACCGTTTCCAATTGCACGAAAGGACGCGTCGTTCAGTCGACCTACTTCGTTCACCGGTGGCAGGGTCGTGAGAGGTGCTTCCATTGAATTTGGGCGAGACATGGGGCACCGACTGATCTGAAAGTGTGAATCCCCTGCATTCTGGCCAAGATCGCACCAGTGGAGTTCGCTTTCACAAAATCAGAACATGATGCTGCTGACGGACGTTTAGTCAAGTTATTGTCGCGATGTTTTTGGGAGTCGCGATAGTCCACCATTATGGGATCGCTTGTTTCGGCAGCGAACTCAACGATTTGACTCGATCAACGGCACGAGGAAGCGGGTGACTGCGCTGTTCGGAATCACCTCAAACGCACCTCACACACGTTCGCCGCGCGAAAGTCGGTCGAGGGCGATTGCGGCACTCACGGCAACATTCAAGCTGTCGACGCCCGCGGCAATCGGAATACGGACGACGTGATCCGCAAGCGCACGCACTTCTGGTGAAACGCCATTTCCTTCGTGGCCGACCACGATCGCAACGCGCTCGGGCTCGCCAATCGCGGCGATCGGAACACTCGACTGAATGGCCGTGACGACAATGTCGAAGCCGAATCGCGCGCGGAGTGCGACGAGGTCGTCGGGCCAATGCTGCGCGCGAAGTGCCTGCACTTTGAGCGCATTGCCCGTCGAGACACGCAGACTTTTGCGATAGAGCGGATCGTGGCAGGTCGGACTGAGTAGCACCGCATCCACTGCAAATGCAGCGGCGATCCGAAAGAGTTGCCCGATATTGTCGATGTTCGTGATGTCTTCGGCGACGAGTACCGTGCGCGGTTGCGACGCGGGATTCCACGTTGCCGGATGAATCGCCTCAAAGGGTGCACGGACTGCCGTTGCAAGGACGCCGCGGTGGAGATCGATGCCGGTGAGTGCTTCGAGTACCGCGTCGGTCGCTGTGTAGAGAGGAGCGGTGCAGTGGGCCGCCGCGAGCACGGCACGCGTACGGTCGAGCATGCGCCCACTCGCGAGCACGGCTCGAATCGTCTCCGCTTTCGCGAGCATTGCTTCAAGGACCACCAACGTCTCGCCAACAAAGAGGCCCTCGCGTGCCGCAAGCTCTCGCTCACGGATGTCGGCGAATGCGGAGACACGCGGATCGGATGCGTCGAGGATCTCGATCACCGAGACCGACACGTCACTTGGGCCGGGAATGGACGATGACTCGGACATACCGTGATTCTCCGTGATTCCGCGGCGCCTTGCGCAGAGGGCCGTCGGTACACTCGGCGCCATGCAGCCTGCGGATGGGACATCCTCCGATGACATGCGCCGAGATCGCGATGACGAACGCGATCACGATCACGCATCGATGTCGCGCGAACGCGCGGCGTCGGCATCGGGATCCCCACTCGGTGAGATCCCCGAGAACGAAGCGGTCATCGAAGCGACCGAACCGACGCCTGAAGATGAGCGCGTTGAAGAGATTCTCGAGGAGGCGGCCGAAGCGGGCACGATCGACGTGCCAGAACTCGCCGACGCAGTTGAGCAGCAGGAAGCACCGGACGCCGCGGAAACGCTCGAGCAAATCGGCGAAGCGGCGGCGGTGGAAGTCATCGAAGAGATGGAGACCGAGAGCGCGGCCGACGCGCTCGCGCACATGCATCCGTCGCTGGCGGTGAGTGTGCTTGAAGATCTTGTCGAAGAAGATCCGTCGTACGCGGGCAAACTCATCGAAGAGATGGCGCCGGATGACGCGACAGATCTTCTGCAGAATCTGCCCGACGAATCGCGCGATCGCTTGCTCGGCACACTCGGTAAAGTCGAGGCGGTGAAGTTCCGTCGACTGCTTGAATACCCTGAGAAAAGCGCGGGCGGCATGATGACGACCGACTACCTCGCGGTGCGCGACACCATGACGGTGCGCGAAGCGACGGAAGCGATTCGGCGCGCCGAAAGCCTCGGCGAAGATTGGCTCTACGTCTTCGTCGTCGATTGGCGCGGACGTTTGCAAGGTCGCGCGACAATGCGTGCGCTGTTGCTCGCGGAACCATCGCAGAAAGTCACCGCGATTTGCGAGCGGCAAGTCGACGCTGTGAAGCCGAATATCGAGCGTGAAGAAGTCGCACGCGAGTTCGAAAAGTACGACTACCTCGTGCTGCCAGTCGTGGATGATGAAGATCGCATGCTCGGCGTGATCACCGTCGACGACGTCGTCGATGCCATTCGACAGGAGTCGACCGAAGACGCTCAGGCAATGGTCGGTGCAGGCCGTGAAGAAGCGGTTTTCTCGAGCGTTGCGGACAAGTTGCGAGGTCGACTTCCCTGGCTTTTCGTGAACCTCTTCACGAGTTCGATCGCCGCGGTTGTCGTGCTCCAGTTTGATGACCTCATCGGCTCGATTGCGATTCTCGCAGTCATCATGCCGGTGATCGCCAATCAGGCCGGAAATGCTGGACAACAGTCACTCGCCGTCACCTTGCGCGGCATCGTGCTCGACGAAGTGCGCGAAGGTGCGGCACTCGGACTCGTGCGACGCGAGGCAATCGTTGGACTCGTCAACGGCACCATCTGTGGTTTGCTCGTTGGCGCTGTTGTCGGCGGTATCCAATGGTGGGCGCATCCCGACGAAGGTCTGTGGAAACTTGGAATCGTCGTCGGCGTTGCCATGACCGCCGCACTTGCTGTTGGCACGCTGGTTGGCTCGAGTCTCCCGCTCGTCGTGCGCCGCTTCGGTGCGGATCCAGCAACAGCCTCCACCATCTTCCTCACGATGGTGACCGATTCGATGAGTTTCCTCGTCTTCCTCGGGCTCGCCTATCTTCTGTCTGGTTGGATTGGCATCGCGGGCTGACGAGTGATGCTTGCGCTCTCTCGCTCGAGTTGCGGAGCGGTCGCCGCCTGCGCGCGCATCTGTCGATCTTGGAGCGGCGCCAACAGAAAGAGCGCCACGATTGAACCGACGAAACAGAAGAGCATGTCCCACTGCGCATCCCAGCCGTCGCCCTGCGCGCCGAGGAAATCGCTTGATGCGTCGCCGAAACCCATCGCGACCGCGAATTCGAGCAACTCGAAGAACGCAGAGAACGCGAGACACATGCCAACGACAATCACCGGAAGCCAACCACGCGATGCCACGATGCTGCTCCGCAGAAAGACCTCACGCCACAGGAGCGCGGGTGCGAAACCTTGCATGAAGTGCCCAAGTCGGTCGTAGTCGTTGCGAGGACGTGCCATCCACTCCTGTACCCACGCGCCGAACGGAACGTGCGCATAGGTGTAGATCCCACCGATGATCAGGATGATCGAGTGGATCACGAGAAGCGTGAACGCAATGCCTGTGCACGGCAATCGACGCAACCACACCGCCCACATCACGATGGCGCCGATGACCCAGAAAACTTCCGCAAGCCACGTGACGTGACTTCGGGGAGCGATGCCGCTCCAAATGAGAAAGACAACGAGCGCGGCGACAACCGCGTCGCGCGCGCCCGGCCGCGGGTGGAGGCTCGACATGCGCGCAGGCTACGCGCGAGCCCAACGTGTTTCAGGCGGATGTACGAGGGAAACTGTCGGGATTGCGATCTGCCCGCTTCGGAAT
>CAIWCL010000312.1 GCA_903911205.1 uncultured bacterium | reverse complement strand
CGAAAGCGCAGCGAGTCGCGAGCGCTGCACGTTTGACGTATCTCGGCCCGACGCGATTCACTCGCGGCGAGGCCGGCCAGAGCGAGCGAAAGCGCAGCGAGTCGCGAGCGCAAAAGGCTAGTACACCTCAAGCATGCATCGGTGCGTCGGGCGCACGCGTCGCTTGATGTCGTCGGAGGTCCATTCGGCAACCGGCTTCGACGCGATTTCGTCACCGATCTTGGTGAAGCCGCCGATTCCGCGTCGTGCCAGCATCTCGAACACCCCAACCTGCATGCCGGCGAGCCCGCACATGTACATCAGTGTGCGTGATGAATGCAGGAGATCCATCACGCCCGTCATCTTCTCGAGTTGGCGCTCGATGAAGTGGTGAACGTACTCGCCCTTGTGTGCGCGACCGTCGCCGTCGAGGCGCATTTCGCGCGAAACGACTGGGTGGTAACGGAAGTTCGGGTGCTTCGCGGCGAGATCGCGGAGGAAGTCGTCGTACAGCAGGTCGGTCGTATAGGGCGAGCCCATCACGAGTTCGATGCGGCTTTCGCAACGCTTCCAAGTCGCAGCGGCAGGGGAACCGGCCGGCGGGCCGACCAGGAGCTCCATCAGGAACCCCCGGAACGGAGCGATGCCTGTGCCGGTTGCAAGGAAGAGGTAGTCGTGCTGCGAGGGATCCGTCGGGAGCAGGAACCGCTTTCCGTTTGGCCCTGAGACATCCACTGCATCACCCGCGCGGCGGTCGCAGAGCCAGTTCGAGCAGAGGCCAAGGAAGAGCGAGTGGTCGTTCGCGTCGTCGCCCACCTTTTGCGGTTCGCGCTCTGAGATCACGCGCTTGGGAGTCGTCGCGATGACTCGGCCATGCCCATCCTCGCCCCAGGAAGGGCTCGCGAGTGAATAGAGCCGTACTTTGTGAGACTTGCCGTGCGCGTCGGTGCCCGATGCGACCACTCCGAAACTCTGTCCGGCGCGGAACGACCCCTCGAGCGGCGTTCCTGAAACATCAATCTCAACGTGCCTGATGATCGAGGCGCTCTTTCCCTTCATGCACAGCCGAGTCGCATGGATCTTTCCGGCGACAGGGGCTGTCGGCATGACGACATGCATCTTCGCTTCGGGAAGAATCGGCTCGGTGGGATCGTGTTGGGCGGTGTTTGGAGTGGCAGACTCAGTCGCGGACATGGTGCGAATGTAACGCCACGGGAGCGCGCCCGCTCGTCATGCAGGTGCACTCCCGTGGCTCGTGATCGCGTGGCTCGTGATCGCGTGGCGTCCTTGATCCGTTCCCTTTGACCGCTCCTTTGCGGCCACCCGTCACGGCGGCCGCAAACTCAACCCAACCGGCATGACTCCGCCGACTCGAACTCAGTCGTAGGCGTGCGTGACGGTCGGCAACTGGATGGTTTCCAATTGCAGGTTCGTGGTGATTTTGAAATTCGACTGCGTTCGGTGCCGTTCGGCAAAGAAGAACGCAAGTTCGTAGTCTTCGCCATCGGTGAGGCCAAGTCGGTTGAGTTCGACCACTTGCTCGATCGCGCCGTGCACGCCGCCGAGGTCGATCACCATTTGTCCGTTGATAAAGACCCAGACGTCGTCATCGCCGCGGAAGGTGAAGGTTTGTGCCCCGTCTGCGTCGTAGGTGAACTTCGTCATCAACTCAAAGGTGAAGTGGAAGTTTCGATCCGGTGAGCCGCCCGGGTTCCCGAAGAGTTGCCCTTCGATCGGGAAGAAGCCACCGAGCGCTACACAGGTCGGATCGGTGTTCGAGTCAAACGTGTAACTGCCATCCGATTGGCGAAGGAGTGTCAGCGCGAGTGGCGCAGAGACGTTCAACTCGAGGTTGTCTTCGAACCACGTGGAAAACGTATCCGCCGAGACGATGCCGCCTGTATCCGGCGTCGTGCCGTCCTTACGGCCGGCGATATCCCCACGAGTGGGGCTGTACAGTCGCCAACAGATGTTCTTGCCAGCACTGTTCTTCCACTCGTAACCCGACTTCACTTTGAAGCCGCCGCCTTTGAAGACGGGCTTCTTGTTGGGTCCGAGCGTCGGTTGGACGTTGTCGCAGTAGTGGCCGAAGCCGCGCGTCGGTTGACGTTCGAAGTCGGGGTGGCCGCCGGGGCGTGAGCGTTCGCGGAAGTCCCGGACAACTCCGACGAGCGTGATCGAGGATGGTGGGGTCCCGGTCGACGTTGGAGTCGACTGCGCCTCTGGGGCTGGGCCCGGTGAGGCGGGGGCGCTTGAGTGGAGCACCGCAAGCACGGTCGGAACGGCGGCAAGAAGCAGCAGGCGTTTGGTGTGGTTGTTCGACATGATTGTTCGACCGTGAGGGGACGACCTCCGGGACAAACACAGCGTCCATTTCGAGTCGCGCCAAGTCAATGAAGTCAACGCGTGTGGCGCTCAATCAAAGTTCCGAGCGACGCTTTGTGACGGTTGTGCGGACATTCGCACGACTTGTCGAGTTCCTCGCCTCCGCGAGCCGATGCAGATGGCATAATCCGCGCCGCCTGCGCGAGCGTTGCGCCGGCACCGGGTCCCACATGTCGAAAGGGCGTTGGCACGAGGCCGCATTCGCCCGCAAAGGATTGCTGCACGCATGGACTCCTTCCGTATCCAGGGTGGTCGTCGTCTCGCGGGAACGATTCAAATTGAAGGTTCGAAGAACGCAACCCTGCCATTGATGGCAGCCGCGCTCTGCACGGACGGCGAAATCACGCTTCGAAACGTTCCGTGTCTTTCCGATATCTCGAACATGGCGCGGCTCCTTCGCGAGCTCGGTGTCGAGATGGATGGCGATTGCGGCACGGTGCGGATGCGGGTGGTCGATCACAATCTTGTGCACGCTCGGTACGACATCGTGAAGACGATGCGCGCTTCGATTTGCGTACTTGGGCCGATGCTCGCGCGTCGTCGTCGTGCGGTGATTGCGATGCCGGGCGGCTGTGCGTTCGGCTCACGCCCGATCGACCTTCACCTCCGTGGCATGCAGGCGCTCGGTGCGAAGGTTGAACTCAATGGTGGCGACATCATCGTGACCGCGCCAGATGGCCTGAAGGGAACGACCGTCTTCCTTGGTGGACCATTCGGTTCGACCGTGCTCGGTACAGCGAACGTCATGTGCGCGGCAGCTCTCGCGAAAGGTCGCACCGTCATCGAGTGTGCGGCATGTGAGCCAGAGGTTGTCGACCTCGCGGTACTTCTGAACAAGATGGGCGCGAAGATTCAAGGTGCTGGTGGACCGCGCCTCGTCATCGACGGCGTCGAAAGCCTCGGCTCAGCCGATCACACGGTGATTCCAGACCGCATCGTTGCGGGTACTTACGCGGTCGCTGCTGCCGTGACGAACGGCGATGTCACGCTTGAAGAGTTCCCCTACGACTGCATGTTGTCGGTCATCGATCGCTTCAACGAAATCGGTGTGCACGTCGAACTCGTGGCTGGCGCGGAAGACCCGATGCACGGGACCGTTCGTGTGACGAGTGAGCGCATCCTGCGTCCGACGACCATCACAACACAGCCGCATCCTGGCTTCCCAACCGATCTCCAAGCGCAGTTCATGACGCTGCTCTGTCTCGCGGGCGGAAACTCGATCATCACCGAGAAGATCTACCCCGAGCGCTTCGGCCACGTCGCGGAACTTTCGCGCATGGGCGCGCAGATCTATCGCCAAGGTCCGACCTGTGTTGTTTCGGGTGGCGCGCCGTTGCGTGGTGCACCTGTGATGGCAAGCGATCTTCGCGCGAGCGCATCGCTCGTGCTCGCGGGCTTGATGGCGGAGGGCGAGACGGAAGTGTCGCGCATCTACCACCTTGATCGTGGCTACACGCGTATGGAAGAACAGTTGAACCTCCTTGGCGCGCGCATCGAGCGCGTGAGGGAAGGCGCGGGCGTTGCGGGCGAGGCGCTGGTGGCCGCCGCGGCTGAAGCCTGAGTACGCCACCAAATTGATTCTCAACGGTGCACGGCACATGCCGTGCACCGTTTTCGTTCGCGAGTGCGCTGCTATTTTGTGGTCAGACTTCCCGCGCGTGCGTTCCTCGGTTCAGCTCGCCATCAGGTGATGCAGCACCACCGCGCTTGCGATCGAGACGTTGAGGCTCGGCGGATCGCCTTCAAGAGCAGGCGACGCAGCTCCGTGCATTGGAATTTTGACAACCGCATCCGCGAGTTTGAGAACTTCGCGCGAGACACCGTCCTGCTCTGCGCCAAAGACAACGATGGACCGCGCTTGCGGGCGATACTGCGCGAGTTCCGACGCGTTCGGCGTGTCTTCCGCGGCAACGATGGCGTATCCAAGCTCCGTGCGCAAGTGTTCAAGCGCGCTGGGCCACTCATCTGACCGCGCACGAGCCCACGGCATCGCAACCGCTCGTCCCATCGAAACGCGCAGCGTCTTTCGGAGAAAAGGGTCACTCGCACGAGGCGAGAGCAGCACCGCGCGCGCGCCAAAGCTCGCCGCGTTCCGAAAGATCGCGCCTACGTTGTCGGTTTGCGTGATGCCGTCGAGCGCGACCACGACGTCGCGCGCGTTCGGCGGCGCCGCATCGCGCGAGAGACATGTCGCGAGTTCGCCGACCGTGCCGTCTTCGTGTCGCACGCCCAAGGCGATAGCGCCGGAGTGCATCGTGTAACCCGTGATCGCATGGAGCGCACGCTCATCCGCGCAGCGATACAGCGCAAGCGAGGGAAAGTGTGCAGTGATGTCCGCAAGTCGCTCCGCGGAATCGGGAGTGACGAGGAGCGCGAGCGGCTCAAGCACGGGCGGAATCGGCAGGGTCCTTCGCCGAAGCGCCGCGGAGAGAAATCGCCGAACCACTCGCTCACTCTCGATGGCGTGAAGCCCAAGTGTTCCGCGCAGTTCTCGATCGCGGACCCCACGGAATGCGTCGAGCCGCGGATCGTCGACTGCAACATCGACAATCTCAAGCCCGCTTCCTGCGGCCTCGGATCCAAACTGCGCGGCGATATCCTCCATATGCACCGCCTTGTCAGCTCGCGCCGCCAACCATCTGCTCGTTCGACTCGAAGCGCTGGCATGCAGCGAGGAGTTGCTCGATTTGCGCGTGCGGCGGCACGGCGAGGAGTCGACGACGCAGCGCGGTAATCGTCTTCAACTCGCGATCGGTGAGCATCAGATGCTCCTTGCGTGTGCCACTTGCGGCCAAATTGATCGCGGGGAAAATGCGCTTCTCAGCGATGCTGCGATCGAGCACAAGTTCCATGTTTCCGGTTCCCTTGAACTCTTCGAAGATCATTTGATCTGCGCGCGAACCAGTGTCGACGAGGCACGTCGCGATGATCGTCAGTGAGCCGCCTTCTTCACACTTGCGAGCGGCACCGAAAAGTTGCTTCGGCACTTCAAGCGCGCGGGAATCGAGGCCACCCGACATCGTGCGGCCAGAGGAGCCGTACCGACGACTGTTGTTGAACGCACGTCCGAGGCGAGTGAGCGAGTCGAGAAGCACGACGACATCCCGTCCCGCTTCGACGAGCCGCTTTGCGCGCTCGATCGCAAGAATGCCGAGCGACAAGTGCCGTTCAAGATCCTGATCGTTCGAACTCGCGAGTACCTGTGCAGGCACGTTGCGTTTGAAGTCCGTCACTTCTTCCGGTCGCTCGTCGATCAAAAGTGCGATCAGTTCGATCTCGGGATGATTGCGCTTGATGCCGTAGGCGATGTTCTGAAGCAACATCGTCTTGCCTGCCTTCGGTGGCGCAACGATCAATCCGCGCGTACCGAAGCCGATCGGACAGAAGAGGTCAATGAGGCGGCACGACGGCGGGCAGCCCTTGTATTCGAGCGAGATGCGCGGCGAAGGATCGAGCGCGGTGTAGTCCGCAAACGCCTTGCGGTTCGCATACTCCTCCGGCGAGAGACCCTCGATCGAAATGATGCGTTCGACATACGGACGAACCGTGCGCGGCCCACGGCGACGCTTCTTTGAACGTCGGACACGCGCTTCAGCGACGACCTTCTGTGCGGCGCGCAAATTCAGTTGCTGAACCAACTGCGGGGGGATGAAAGGATCGTCACCCTTTTCGATGAGCCCGTCTGCGAATTGGCGCAGGCGTCCATCCGCATTCGGCACAATCTCAAGGAAGCCGGAGCATTCGAATGGTGGCGAAAGCGGGGGAGCGTCCTGCTCCTGCTGCTGGCCGTGCTGTTGGCGTGGTTGCTGGCCGTTGTGTGGACCGCGGTGATTCGGGTGGCGATTCTGTTGTCCGTGCTGGCGTCCTTGCTGTTGACCGTGCCGTTGGCCATGTCGATGTCCCTGGCCATGTCCCTGGCCATGACCCTGACCATGTCCCTGGCCATGTCCCTGGCCATGTCCCTGGTCATGTCCACGTCGCTGGTCATGTCGCTGACCGTCGCGGTGGCGCCCTTCGGAGTCGGATGCCCGTGCGCCTTCCGGAGTAGATGCGCTCGCGCCATCATCGAACCCATCGTCTCCGCTCTCTGCGTCGTCGTCTCCGACGTCATCGCCGTCGAAATCGTCAGCGTCGGATGCGCCTTCAGCGAAACCGCCGGAAGCCCTGTGTTGGTCACCCGAGTGATGTGCGTTCGGATTGTTTGGGTCGAATTGCCCGCCGCCGCCGCGACGACGGCGCCGACGACGGCGTCGACGTCGGCGTCGCCCGCCGCCATCACCAGGTTCGCCCTCTTGCTGGGTGGTGACTTGCCCCCGTTGGTCCCCTTCATTCGAGCCGGTGTTCTCTCGTTCGGAGTTCGACTCGCGAAAGCCAGATGACTCGTGCGCAGCGTTCGGTGTGCGCGAAGGTTCATTTCTCGACGTCGAGGGGGCGAAGGTGGTGGCTGCGGGCGCGCTCGACTCGGTCCGGCGTACCGACTGCACCGAGGGTGCCGCGGGCATCGGTGCCGCGCCTTCGAGTGGGGACGAGATCTTTTTGCCGCTGGACGTACCTGAGGGCTTCTTCTTCACAACTGGCACGTTGGGTACGGCCGCGTCGACGGTCGGCGCCTCGGATTTGGCCGGGGTCGCCTCCGCCACCTTTGCGCTCGTGGCTCTTGTGGACGCGGCCTTGGCGGCGGACTTCGTGGCGGCGGACTTCGTGGTCGCAGCCTTCGTGGCGGCGGACTTCGTGGTCGCAGCCTTCGTGGTGGCGGACTTCGTGGTCGCGGGCTCTGTGGTCACAGCCTTCGTGGTCGCAGCCTTCGTGGTCGCAGCCTTCGTGGTCGCAGCCTTCGTGGTCGCAGCCTTCGTGGTCGCAGCCTTCGTGGT
>CAIWCL010000311.1 GCA_903911205.1 uncultured bacterium | reverse complement strand
GGCGCCATCGTCGTCGCCCAGCTCAACCAGGACGAATTCGCCTTCGGTTCGTCGAACGAGACCAGCTGCCGCGGCCCGGTGCGGAATCCCCACGATCCCACCCGCATCCCCGGCGGCAGTTCCGGCGGCAGCGCGGCGGCGGTCGCGGCCGGCTTCTGCGACGCATCGCTTGGTTCAGATACCGGCGGCTCGATTCGCCAGCCCGCGGCGCTCTGCGGCTGCGTCGGCTTCAAGCCGACCTACGGGCGCGTGTCGCGCTACGGCCTCGTCGCGTTCGGTTCGAGCCTCGACCAGATCGGGCCGTTCGCGCATTCGGTGGCCGATGCAGCGCTTGTCTATGACGCGATCGTCGGGCGCGATGAACTCGATTCGACGAGCGCCGACGCGGAGTGTGCGCCGCTTGCTGCGAAGGTCGCCGAGCCGCTTGCGAAACTGCGTCTCGGCGTGCCACGCGAGTATCGATCGAGCGCGAATGCGCCTGGTGTTGCGGCTGTACTGGATCGCGCACTCGCTGCGGCCAAGGCGCTCGGCGCCGAGATCGTCGACATCGACCTCCCGCTCACCGACATCGGAATTTCGACCTACTACGTCATCGCGCCAGCCGAAGCGTCGAGCAACCTCGCACGTTACGACGGCATTCGCTACGGGCATCGGGCGAAGCTCGCGCCGGGTGAGGACCTCGAAGACCTCTACTCGAAGTCGCGCGCGGAAGGTTTCGGCCCCGAAGTACAGCGCCGCATCATGCTTGGCACATACGTGCTGAGTTCGGGCTACTACGACGCGTACTACAAGCGCGCGCTGCAGGCGCGGCGGCTCATCAAGGAAGAGTTCGACCGCGCGTTTGAGAAGTGCGATGTCGTGCTCGGACCGACGTCGCCGGTCGTCGCATTCACGTTCGGCGGCAAGAAGGATCCGCTGTCGATGTACCTCTGCGACGTCTATACCGTGAACACGAACATCGCGGGAATCCCCGGTATTTCGTTCACCGGCGGCTTCGCGGAGGAAGAGGGCAAGCGGTTGCCCGTCGGGCTGCAGTTGCAGGCACCGGCGTTCGCCGAGGAGACGCTCCTGCGCGCAGCGGCGATGCTTGAGAAGGCGTGTGGAGCGTAATGTGAGCGCTCCCCGCTGCGGCGGCTCGCTCTGGTGGCGTTCGCGTTCCCTCTTCGCCTCCGTCTACGGGCACACAGGACGATCGACGCCGCGCGCGAGGACTTTCTTTGCGGCGTTCGAAAGCGCGTAGTTCGCGAGATCATCGGGCTTGACCCAGACGCGGCCGCGGACGGCAAGCGCCTTGCCTGCGCCGCGGACCTTCGCGGCGAACACCACGAAGCGCACCGCGCGGTGCGTGGTCATGAACGGCACCTCGCCGACCGCCGCAAGCGCGACGCTCGCGGGTAGTCCGAGCAACTCCCCCGCCGCGCGCGGCGCGAGATCGGCGCCATCCGCGCTTTCGACCGCGGGTGGTTGCCAGAGACCGGCCCAAAGTCCCGAAAGAGCCCCACCCGAACGACCACCGGTCGGCCGCTGCTCGAGCAGCACCGCGCCATCGGTGCGCCGGACGCACGCCGTCACAAGCACGAGATCCTTGCGCGCCACGCGCTTCTTGGGCGCCGGGATCTCCGCGGTGAGCTCCTTCGCGTGCGCAGCGCACGTTGCGCGCAGCGGACACTCGCCGCATCGCGGCGCCGCCGGTGTACAGACCGTCGCTCCAAGTTCCATCAGTGCCTCGTTCGCAACGCTTGGCTCCCGCGCGGCGGCGACGAACGCCTCCGCGCGCTCCCACGCCCATGCCTGAACGTCGCCGTCGCTCGCGCTGCCGGCGCGCGCCTCAAGCCGCTGAAAGACGCGGGTCACATTGCCGTCCACGATCGGCTCGCGCGCGCCGAACACGATCGACGACACCGCGCCCGACGTGTAGCGGCCGACCCCGGGCAGCGCGCGCAGCGCCTCCGCGGCTGACGGCACCTCGCCACCATGCCGCGCGACCACCGCCTTCGCCGCCGCATGAAGGAGGCGCGCCCGTCGGTAGTAGCCAAGCCCCTGCCACGCGGTGAGGACCTCGTCTTCCGACGCCGCCGCCAACGCCGCGGGCGTCGGGAAACGCGCGATAAACGGCTCAAACTTCTCAACGACCCGTGAGACCTGCGTCTGCTGCAGCATCAACTCGCTGACAAGCGCGCGGTAGCCGTCGCGGGTCTGCCGCCACGGGAGGACGCGGGCCGAACCACGGAACCACGCCGCGAGGAGGTCCGGCACATTCGTACCGATCCGCATCGGCGGCACACCCTCTCGACGCACGGTTGAACGCGCGCTCACTGAAGATTTTCGGGTCTTTTTCGCCATTGCGCGGGCCAGACGGAGCCATTCCATCCGTACTTCAATCTTGCCGTCCGGGGCACCTGCAACCTTGCGAGGTTCGCCCGGGACGGGTAGCGTACGGAACTTCGCGGGACTCGATCCCGCCAACCGGAGTCGCATATGGCCACCAAGTCGTTCTACACCCTCGAAGAAACCGCGAAGCGCCTCAGCTGGACCGTTGCTCGTGTCAACGAGACCGCCGATTCAGGCAAGCTCACGCGCGTCCAGCATGAGGGACAGGCGAAGTTCCGCGTCGAAGAAGTTGAGATTCTCGCGATGAAGGGCGATTCTGGCGGCAGCGCTGCTGGAATGGGTCTCCTCGACGATTCCGCGGCTGGGGCTGGACCGATTGGTCTCGCTGACAGCGGCCCGGGAATGGCGTCGCCCGCAAAGGGATCGTCGAAGCCTGCAGCGAAGCAGACGTCGCTCCTCGATGACTCCGTCCTCGGACTCGCCGACTCGACCCCGAAGGGCGCGAAGGGCATCGATCTTTCCGATCAGACTGGCATCTCGGCGTTGAGCGGACGCGGCAAGGGTGACGACGGCGTCGAGATCGGTCTCGAAACCGTCGGCTCCGGCTCCGGCCTCCTCGACCTCACCCGCGAGAGCGAAGAAACCGCACTCGGCGCGGAACTCATCGAGCAGGTCTACTCGGGCGAGGGCGAGTCTGCCCCCGGCCGTTCGGGCCTCTTTGATGCTGTTTCCAGTGATCCAACCCTCGGTGCCAGCGCTCCTGTTGGCTCCACCGGCATGGTTGCTGCGGAGGCGTATGACGGCGCTTGGTCGGGTGTCGGCACAGGCGTCCTCGTCGCTGCGTTCGCGGGCATCGTCGTCAGCGGCCTGATCGCGGTCAGCGCTGCGATGGGAGCAGGTTCCGCCGTTGCGAATGCCTTCTCGGGCAACATCCTCGCGTGGGCGGGAAGCCTCGCAGGTATTACGGCAGTCTTCGGCCTCGTCGGCTTCTTCGTCGGCAAGGCTTCTGAGTGACCTGCGCCGATGCTTCTGACGCGCTACGGAACTCGTGAATGGATGATCATCACCCTCGCCGCCGCGGCTCCCGCGGCGGCGGGTGTCTATTTCGGCTGGTGGTGGCTTGTCATCGCGTCGGCGATCGTGTGGGCCGCACTCGCCTCATTCTTCCGCGATCCACTCTTCCGCCGTCCCGCGACTGGTGAAGGACGCGACTTCGTGAGTCCCGCGGACGGCCTGGTGAGCGCCGTGCTCGAAGTTCCTGACCACGTCGCGACCAGTGGCCCGGCGACCATCGTGCGGATCTACCTCTCCGTCTTCGATGTGCACATCAATCGTGCACCATGCGAAGCGACCGTTGTCGACACGATCCACACCCCGGGCAAGTACCTCGACGTTCGCATCGAAGAGAGTGCGAAGGTCAACGAGTCGCTCGTGATGCGCCTCCGCACCGCAAGCGGTCTTCTCCTTGGAGTGAAGCAAATCTCAGGCAAAGTGGCGCGGCACATCGTCTGCCCCGTCTCCGCCGGAAAGCACCTCGCGCGCGGCGAACGTTACGGAATGATCAAGTTTGGCTCGACGACAGAACTCGTCGTGCCAACCGCGGAAGTCGAGCGCGTACTCGTGACGAAGGGCACCCGCGTCAAGGGCGGCGTGACCGTGCTCATTCGTATGAAGCGCGCGTGATCTGCCGCTGATCCGCTCGCGCCGAGATCAACTTGCCGAAATTCCCCTCCCCGGACGAACTCTGCGGCGCCGCAGTGACGTGTGGCTCACGCCTCCGCGTTTGACCCAGTAGAGCCAGCTGCCTTCTCGGCGAAAAGCTCATCGATCGAGAGCATCGCGTGTCGTGCATGGGGAATCACGATCGAGCCACCGACGATCATCGCCACGTTCAACGCATCCACGAGTTGCTCACGCGAGTAGCCCGCGTTCACGCACTGCTCAAGGTGGTAATCGATGCAGTCGTTGCAACGAAGCACCGCGCTTGCCACAAGGCCAAGCAACTCCTTCGTGCGACCATCGAGCGCACCGTCCTCGTAGGCAGCGCTATCGAGGCGAAGGAAGCGCTTCAACCCAAGATGATCGTGGTCGAGAAGGCGTTCCTGTCCCTTCGCGCGTTCTGCGCGAAACTCCTGAATCGTGCGACGTGGCATGCGCGCATCGTACGGAACACGCACGATCTCGGGGATCACGCTGCGCGGCGCCCTGCCTCACGCTGCGCGACGCCGTGTCTCACGCTGCGCGGCGCCGTGTCTCACGCTGCGCGGCGCCATGTCTCACGCTGCGCGACGCCGTGTCTCACGCTGCGCGACGCCGTGTCTCACGCTGCGCGACGCCAGGACTCACCCTCATCATCCGCATCCGAATCGTCTCCGTCGGACGACACATCGTCCGCCGATTCCGCTTGCGCCTTCGGCCACTGGAAGTTGGACCGATGATGCACGCGCACGAGTTTCGCCATTTGAGCCGCGAACACAGGGCGGAGTGCGTCGATGAGACCTGCGAGTTCGTCACGGAACGGTTCCGATCGATTGCGGAAGAGGAAGAAGATCCCCATGCACTCGTCGCCGTCACGAGCGGGCCATGCCACAAGCTCCGAGTCTTCGAGCACGCTGGCCTCTACGCCAATCGACTGCACGAATTCAGCCGTGTCAGCAAAGCGAACGATGTCGTCGGTCTCCGCGAGGCGCGGGCACACATCATCGCCGAGTCGCTGCAAAAGCGCCTGCGCGGATGCACGCGGGCAATCGTAGTGCACGTACGCACCGAGCCCGAACTGCGAAGGCTTCGAGCCAGGGAGGAAGACGGCCGCGTTCGTCGCGCCGGTCTTCGTGAGCAGGTACTGGAGCGATGTCCGAAGGAGATCTTCTACATCGAGTTCCTGCGAGATCAAGCCACGGAACTCGCCGATCGAAGCCGCCTCATCGACGCGACCCTTCATGTCTTCCGCCGCTTGCGCGAGATCCGCGCCGAGCGAGTCCATCTGTCGTACGAATTCACCGCGGGTTTCGCCGAGTTTGCGGCAAATACCCTTGAGACGCGCGACGCGTTCATCGCGACGACGCTCTTCTCGTCCAAGTTCAAGCGCTGCTGCGATGCGAGAACCCATGTCTTCGTCAGCCGCGCCAAAGTCGATCCAGTCCAAGACGCCCGCACGAACCGCGCGAAGAAGCATGCCATCGCGCGGCGAATCACCGGCCACGACAATCTTGACTGCGGGAGCGACGCGACGCAGCTGCGTAGCGAGCGGCGCGATCTCTTCGAGCGCGAGACCGTCGCTGACAACGACGAGATCAACTTCGGATGAGACGACGTGTCCAAGGACCGTCGAAAGACCATCCTCGTACGAACCATCAACGCCCTGCATCGCCAGCACGTGGCCGAGTCGCACCGCGCTCATGCAGTCGAAACCGACGCACAGTGCGCGCGTGCGGTTGACTGAGTGCTCAGCGTTTGTCGCCATGCCTTCATCACCGTCTTGGGGACCGAACGGAATCACAACCCCTCCTACTGCGCTCCTCAGCGCATTCGCGACGGGCCGAATATCGGCGCCGAAGGCCATTCAAACGCGGCCACCTGCCGCGCATCATTCTCACACCGAGAACGGTGCACGCCTTCGATCGGTGAAGCGGAGCTGTGAATCCAACATGTGCGCGCGATCGCGACGATCTGCGGCCTCACGCGTTCCATCTGTGCGGAATGCGGCGCGTTCTCACGCGCTACGCGTCGCGCCGCGCAGAAACTGCGCGTTCGCGCCACTTCGTCACGGCTTCTGGTTCGCGCGCATAGATCGGTGCGAGCAGCAACGGATCTGTCGTTGCGCCAGCAGCCAATCGACGCGCTGCTTCTGACGCAAAGGCGCGCGCATCGACTTCGAGCGAACGCGGCTCAAGTCGAGCATTGACCGCGACTTCGACGAGCGCGCGACTGAGGTGTTCATCGGCAAGCAGCGTGCCGTGACCGTCGCTTGCACCGCCCGCGCATGCGGCATGGATCTGTGCGGTCAGTGCCGAGAACTCCGCAATTCCAACGACCTGCGGCTCGGAAGTTGTGAGCGCAGCGTCGGCGCCGCGGGTAACGACAGTGCACCAGGCGGTTTCGCCTTTCGCCGCGAGCGCGACAAGCCAAGGCCCTCGGCCACCGCGCGCTTCGTCAGAAACCGTAAAGACCACTGCCGAAGGAATGGCAATAATCGGAACGCTGCGCGCGAGTGCGAAGCCCTTCGCGAAACTCGTCGCGACGCGAAGCCCGGTGAAGCCGCCGGGGCCAACCGCCACCGCGACCGCATCCACATCGGCAGGTGTCGCGCGGACTTCAGCGAGGAGTGCCCGAAGTTCATCCCAGAATGGCTCGCGATCGCGCTGCTCGGCGCCCTCGAATGCGCACGAGAGGCACTCCGCTCCACGCGCAAACGCGAGATGCGACCGCCGCTGTGAACAGTCGATGGCGAGGATGGCGGATTGCCCACGCGCACTCATTGCGTGTTCTCGGTGGCTTTGGGATGAAACTCCATCAGCGACCACGCGTTTGCGACGAGTTTCTCCGCACTTTCGACATCACGTTCAAGGTCGATCGCAATCGCTTTGCCTACATCGGTGTCACTGTTGAGAATGACGAGATTCGGTGCACGAAACTCGACGCCATCCGCGACATGAGTATGGCCGACGACGAAGGTCTGCACGCCCCACTCTGCCGCGAGTTGCGCAAGCAGACCCGGCGACTGATTTCGGCCCCATGTCATCAAGTATGCCGCACCATCGGGACCGTCATAATCCTCGTCGTCGAGTTCACGCTCAAGAACGCGCAGATCGAATCGACGCATCACCGCATCCGATGGGAGTGCATGCGAAATCATCAATCCGCTATCGGTGCGAATCGCCAGCGGCATCGCGCGAATGAACTCCGAAACTGCCGCCGCGGCGACATCGGCGTCGTCGCCAAAGCCCCACTCGAGTCCGGCGTCAAAGGCGGCGACATTGTCGCCCGAACCTTTGGTGATCGGCTGTCGTCGGAATTGGGCGATCTCGTGATTGGCGAGGATGGGGTGCACTTGCCACGGATACTCGACAACAAGTTCTGCGACGCGCCCAAGCATGCGGTAACTGCGATCAACGCCATCCTCGCACCAATCAGGATGGATGAGCTCATGAAGCACAAGCGCGTTTCGTGGTGATTGCTCGAGTGCCGCAAGGCGGAGTACTGCTGCGAGATTCACGGCATGGTCGTGCAAATCACCCGTCGCGAGAATGCGACCGCGGCGTGGAAGTCGTACAACGGAACCGCGACGATAGGGCGACGAGCGCATCGCCTCGGCCGCGCGACCAAGCAGTCTCGCGAAACTCTCTGCGTCGTTTGTCCAGTGTCGCATGGCAGCTCCGTGTGCAGTACCTTGACTTGACGATGCGGGACCGTTGGCGATTGCTGCGCGGATCACGCGACTGCGCCACCACTTTCAGCGCGCCCAGTCACCAGGTCGTCGCGAAGTAGGTGAACGGCACGCGCCCGGTCCCCGTCGCGGTTTCGATTTCGATCTCGCCTTCGAATGCGCCGCCGCGTGACGCCGTCACCGCGATTTTCACCATCGCTGCGTCCTTTCCAACATCGCGCTTCGAAACGAACTTCACCTCAACGCCGGGAATCAGCGAACGAACCGCCTTGATCTCGCACCAATCCGGTCGTTCGATCGCGCCTTTCTTCGGCGGGTTGTAGTGCTCAAGTTCGATCTCGGTCTCCGTCGGACTTCCATTGTGGCCACTGCCCGCGACGACGAGCGACTCCTTCACAATCCAAAAGCGTTGGAATCGCGCCATGTCCGCTTTCGAGCCCGTGCATTCATCACGAACGCGCAGCGGCAGCACCGGACACTCTGCGCGGTCGGTCCAGACAAACCACCAGAGCGGCATGTCGACACACGCGCGGCCCGCGAGATCCCAGCGAATTTCGTACTCGGCGCGCGGCGCGTCGGTCCCCGGCGTGAAACCAACGAAATCAGGATCCTTGCCGCCCGAGCGCGTGATCGTGAATGGCTTCCCATCGAGCGAGCGCACCTTCACCGTGCCCGAGGTGACTTCTTTGAGTGCGTCGACGTAGGGAGGTGTGCAAAGAACCGGGAAACGCACGTCGCCCGAGATCTTCGCCTGCATCATCGCGCCACCTTCAAAGGTAATAAACACGACCGCTTCCTTCGGCCCGGGAATGCGCGGAGCCGCGAGCGATGCGGAGAGTTCGAGCGTCGCGCCCGGATCGATGACTTTGCCCTTGATGTCGCTGATCGCGGTGCACTTACAGTTGGGCGTTGCGTCGAGAATACGAACGGGCGATTTCCCGTTGTTCACCAGCGTGAACTTCGCGGGATTGGTTGAGCCTGGTTCGACCGCGCCGAGTTCGACGACAGGAGGAATGATCGCAACGGGCAGCGAAGGACGTTGGGCCTGCGGACGCACGGGCTGAGATGCAGCCTGTCCCCACGCAGCATCCGCAGAAGCGATGACCACAGAGGCGAAGAGAAGCGCAAGAGATGTATGCGAAAGTGCTCGAAGCATGGCAGGGTTCCCAAAGGTGCGGCGCGCCCGCGCCAACGCAAGGAGCGTACGAAAAAGGCGACGACCCCGGATGAACCGGGGCCGTCGGGAAATGCAGTCATCAGAGCCTGGAGATGCTCACGTGAGATGCTCACGTGAGTGGCTGGCGTGAGGCTCGCGTGGGTACCGCAAGGTACGGCGGCCGATTGAAGTTCTGTCGAGTAGATCGGTGATTAACCCCACGAGCCGAGCATGATCGCAAGATCTGTTGCCTCGACCGAGTTGTCTCCGTTGAGGTCGCCCGCGCCCGAGCCACCCCAGTTCGAAAGGAGGACAGCCAAGTCGGCTGCACCGACGGTGCCATCGCAGTCGAGATCGGCAGGGGCGCACGGCGGCTCACACGTGCCGTCGCCGGTGGTGGGAACGATCTTGTAGATCTGCCCACCGTGGTCGACGATGTACAACTCGCCGTTGGCGTCTTCACCAAAGCTCACGATCTGATTCACGATCGCACCTTCAAGCGAAGGCGTGATCTGCGTATTGCGCACCGTGAACTCCGTCTTCGTATTGGTGGCCGCGTTGTAGCGGAACGACCACACGTTGTTGCTGACGTAGTCGGCAAAGAAGTACGTGCCTTGGAGTTCCGGCATGCGGCAGCCGCGATAGACGTAACCGCCGGTGAGCGAGTACCCGCCGGAGGTGCCGGAGACGTGGTTGTAGACGTGGATGGGCGCGGTCAGCGACGGCGAACCGAACGTGCAGCCGGTCAGGCCCGTGTTCGACGTGCCCTCGGTGCAGCGCCATCCGTAGTTCTTACCACCCGCGGCACCCGCGAGTTGGAAGTCGATCTCTTCGACGGCGTTCTGCCCGACATCACCGATCCAAAGGTCGCCGGTTTCGCGATCAAAGGAGTTGCGCCACGGATTGCGAAGGCCGTAGGCCCAAATCGTGTCGTCGGTCGTCACGCCACCCGCGAACGGGTTGCCCGCAGGAATCGTGTAGTACGGGCTTGTTCCACCGATCGAGGGCTTGATGCGGTGCATCTTGCCCAAGCGCGATGTGAGGTTTTGCGCTGCGTTGTTCGGGTCATTCGCGCTACCCCCGTCACCGACGCCGATGTAGAGGTTGCCGTCGGGACCGAAGTCGATCCAACCGCCGTTGTGATTCGTAAACGGATCGCTCCACGTCATCATCACGACGCCGGTGCCGTTGGCGACGTTTGGGTCGGCGGCCGAGCGCGTGTAGCGCGCGACATTGTTGGTGCCCGCATTGGTGTAGTACACGTAGAACTGACCGTTCTTCGTGTAGTTCGGATCGAACGCGAGGCCAAGCAGGCCGCGCTCGTCGCCGACGCTCGTCACGTTGTCGACAATCGGATCGATGTTCAGGAAGTTTGTCGCGAGAAGCGTCGGCGTTGCGCTCGTCATGTCGACGATGCGAATGCGGCCGGCTTTCTCAAGAACGAAGAGTCGCGACGCATCGCCTGGCGCGTGCGTGACATAGGTCGGGTAGGTGAGGCCAGTATTCACGATCCGCTTGGTGCGAACGTTTTGAGCGTCAGCAGCGGAGGCGACGGCGAGGGTTACGGCAAGCGCGGCGAGGGCAAACTTCGTCTGCATGGATGATCTCGTGATTTCGATCAAGACTTCAATCATTCCTGAGTGGAACACACCCAACAAATCCACAGCGAATCACCGATGAAGAGAGCGTGAGCGACGCGACTTTCGAGTCGTGGACGATCAACTCCCAATCCGGCGAACGACGGGGAAGCCGGAGGAACGCCCCGGCGACGCCGATATTCGAAAGATACGCATGAAACGGTGCAGTTCCATGACCAGTTCGCTGCGAATCGGCGATTCTGCGTGTCTGGTTGAGTTCGTCGGTGCAGTCGCAGACGAACGAGGTGGGATCTACGTCCTAAAACGTACCCGTCGGGCCGCCGTTTCCCAACGGCGCCGATGGTCGACCGGCACCCAAGACATCCTCAAGCCGCCGCAAGACTTGGAAGTAGGCAGCGGACGCCGCCTCGAGCCGCTGTTGCGAAAGGGCGTTGGCCGTGGCGTCGACACTGCCCCCCGCACCTGCGACCACCGCATCTTCGATCGCCTCGCGCATCATCGGCCACGACGAGGTGCCGTAGCCCGAGTACCGATCGGTCGCGGCGTAGAGGTTTCGAAACCACGGTCGCCCGGGGATGCCACCTGGACGAAGCCAAAGTGACGAGAGTTGCCGAAGCGCCACAGGATCGGCCCCTGTCGTGGCGGAACGTTCATCGAACCGTCGAGCCGCGTCACGCAGTTTCTCAAAGCCGTCGGCGAGGCGCGCGCAGTCTGCCGCTGCAGAGGTGACACCGCGATCGCTTGCGAGTTTCGCGAGTCGACGGGCCTGCTCCGCGGCGTCTGTAACGAGGCGTTCGGCGGAGGCTGGCGGCGCACCCGTGTTGGCAAACTCCGCGACAAGCGCATTGGTAATCCCAGCCACAAGACGCGCCGATGCGTAGTCGTCACCAACAACCGAGCGGTACCAGGTCACCGTGTCGTAGTTCGAGTGGTAACTCGTGCCCTCGCCGCCGCCCGCCGAGAGCATGATGCTCGGAACTCCTGCGTGGCACCAGAATCCCACGTGGTCACTTCCGCCACCGAGATCGCCGTAACTCGGCTGGCCACGCGCGTCCTTTCCCCAGACCTCGCGGGCCGTGCTCTCGCCGCGAGGCCCAGGCGCCGAAGCGATCGCTGCATCGACGCGCGTGCGAAGCGAAGGCGAAACACCCGCTCCCGGCTTCAACCCCATCGCGGCCATGTCGAGATTGATGTAGACGACGGCGTTCTCCGTGAGTTTGTCACGGTCTTTCTCGACGAATTCGCTCGACCCAAAGATGCCGTACTCCTCCGCGCCCCAGGCACAGAAGACAATCGTGCGATCGGGCCGTGCACCGCGACGCGCGAGTTCGCAGAAGTTCCGCGCACATTCCAGCATGCAAATCGTTCCCGCAAGCGGATCTGCGGCACCGAAACACCATGCGTCGTGATGCGCGCCCACGATCACTTCCTCTTCGGGCCGTGTGGCTCCACGAAGACGAGCGATGACGTTGGCGGTGCGTGTGACCTCACGCGTCTGCTCGACCTCCATGCGCAGTCGGAGTTTTTCATCCGTGAGCGCGTACGGACACGCAAGCCCACCGCGCCACTCCGTCGGCGCTTCCGGACCTTTCATGCGCGCGAGGATCTGCTGCGCTGCGCCGTATCCAATCGGTTGCACCGGAATTCCCGGGAGTTTCACCGTCGCAACGTCCAAACGTCGCGCATCCTTGGAAGCGAAGACCCCCGGAGTGAGCGGATCTCCCGTGTAGGGAAGCGTCAGGAGCGAGCCTCGTTGAATGCACTCTGGGTTCGCCCAACCACCACCATCGGGCCACGTTTTTCCGCGCGTTGAGCCGCTGTCCGCAGGATCCGTGAAGATCACCAGCCCGACGCATCCGGCCTCTTCTGCGAATTTCGCTTTGTAGCCGCGGAAATTCCCGCCATACCGTGCGAGTGCAATCTTGCCTTTCGGATCAACGCCGAGTTCGGAGAGGCGCGCGAAGTCTTCGCGTCGTCCGAAGTTCACGTACACGACGTTTGCTTCCGCGACCCCTGATCCGCTCCACGCATTCCAAGCGATGTCAAGGTCGGGATGCGCCGTTGCAGGATCGATCGCGAGATTCGGCTCGGTGACCCCGAGCGAGAGCACGCCGCGACGCCCCTCCGCGCTCGCTGCTTGTGGCAAGAGTTCGGCCGGCGCGACGATCTCGAGCTTCGCTCGGACAGGTCGCGCAAGCAGCGGGAAGAACTCTTGCACTTCGACCTCGAAATCGGCGAGCGGCGCGCCGTTCGCATCGACCCCCATCGCACGAAACAACGCCGCCAGACGTTCGATCGTGCGTGCGTCACCCGCGCTGCCCGCGACGTGCGGCTCGGAAGCGAGTTGCGCGTGGAGTTCACCCAAGCTCTTCGCATCGGGAAGCCGCGATGCGACTTCCGCAGATGGCGGCGTCGCGAGAAGACCGGCAAGTAAGAGAGATTTCGAGATCATCGGTGTCGCTTTCAGTGTTCGTAGTAGTCGAGATCTCGGTCGAACGTTTCGTCGAGGTGCATCGCTGCGAAGACCCCGATCGCGACACAAACGACTCCGAGCCATACCGTCGCGCGCACTGGGTCGAGGCCAGGAGCATCGGCGGTTCCCTTCAGAAGCAGCCAAATCGATGTGATTGGCACCGCCATCGCGCGAACAAAATTCGGAGCGCTTGTCGCGGCCGTCGCGCGAAGATTGGTACCGAATTGCTCGCTGGCGGTCGTCACGAAAATCGCCCAGTAACCCGTCGCTGCTCCAACGAGACACATCATCGCGTAGAAGTGTGTTGGACCCGAAGGCGCAATCTCAAAGAAGAGAACGATCGACACCGCGAGCGCGACGAGGAACCCAATCATCGTCTTCTTGCGGCTTCGGATTTTCTGCGAAAGAACGCCACTCGCGATATCGCCGAGCACCACACCGACGTACGCCCAGAAGATCACGCGCGCTGGCTCGATCGGCTCGGCGATCTTCATCGCGCGGCCAAGTTCCGGCGCAAAGACAAACATCACGCCGCCGACGAACCAGATCGGCATACCACTGAGGATCACGAGCGCGAATCGCAGTGCGCGCTTCGGTGGCCAGAGCAGTTGCAGCGGATTTCCGCGGTGAATCGCTGCTTTCTCGACCGTACCCTCTGCGCGCGCACCACCTTGCTCGATGCGTGCGCCTCCCGCATCCGATCGCGCCTTTTCATACAGCCCGCTCTCGGAGACACCGACTCTCAGCGCAAGAAGCGCAATTCCCATCACGCCGCCGAGGAGATAGCAGTGATTCCACGCGAGGTACTTCCCAGCGACGCCCGCGGCGACTGCACCGCAAAGACCAACGACCGCAACGATGGTGGTACCGATGCCACGCTTCGCTGTGGGAAGGATCTCCGCAACAAGAGTAATCCCCGCGCCAAGTTCGCCCGCGAGGCCGAAACCCGCAACAAATCGCAGCATTTCGTATTGCCATACCTCTGTGACAAACGCGTTCAGAATGTTGGCGACGGAGTACAGCAGAATCGAACCGAAGAGTGTTTTCAGTCGACCGAAACGATCGCCGAGCATGCCGAATGCGAGGCCACCGAGAAGCATTCCGCCGAGTTGAAGATCGAGAAGTCGCTTTCCGATCGCGGTGATCTTGTCGGGATCCGTGATACCTATCGCCCTCAAACTCGGAACGCGCAGGATCGAGAAGAGCACAAGATCGAAGAGATCGACGAAATAGCCAAGCGCGGCAACGAGTACCGCCAGTTTGACGCGTGTCGATGGAGGGGCAGCCTGCGACATGGCCGCATCGTACGGGACAGCTTCACTGCGCTGCAGTTGCGCCTGATGGCTCGCGACGAACGATGCGTGCTGCCCGGCCCCGACGAACCCACCGAACCGCATGCAAGGCGAAGGCAAACGGCAGCAGCACGATCAACGCCCGCGCGCACCATGTCAACGTGTGGGCCGTACGAAACGTCCACGGCGCACTCGCGCGCATGGCTTCGTATTGGTCCGTCGTGACGTGGGTCTCGGGGAAAATCCCAATCACGATTGCGAACGCTGCATACGCGATGCGCTCGTACGACGGGCGGCCAAAATCTACATGCCAACGCTCAAGGAACTGGAGATACCGCGAGACCTGTGGCCCCTCCACAACTCCGATCACCAAGTTCTCGAGGAAGCTCCCGTAGTAGTCCGATCGATCGTCGACCCGTGGCGAGAATGTCAGAAGCCCGAGCGAGTACGGCGCCGCAGACTGGAGATCACGAAGATCGATGGGTTGGTCACGAAGCGTGGGCACGCCACCCTCGAGCAGGTCAATCACGCCAACACGAACCTGACCATCGATGGAGTAACGCGTTCGAACGAGCGTGTGGCCCTTCCCTTCGAGGAAACCATCGATCGGAAGGAGATCGAGCCTTTGAAACGGCATTCCTTCGTTGGTGAGAAACCAACTCAGTCCACGAGACTTGTTTGCACAGTTCCCCTGACCTTCCCGAATACACACTTGGTACAACTGGCTCGGCCGAACGAGGTTCACCCGCTCCGAACCGCGAAACGGGATGGATCCGATGAACCCTTTGAGGTCGAGCGCTGGCCCTGACTCCCAATCCGACTCGCGCGCCGGAGTCGCCGCAAGCGCCATGACTTTTTGGAAGGCGACAGGCTGCGTCGAGAGAAAGTACGTGACCGCTCCACCCACAACCAAAAGGCAGCAGACCACAAGGAGATCGGTGAACCGGAGAGTGCGGTCGAGCAAGAGCGGGTTCGATTCGGCGAGACGGCGGCGAAAGTTCCATGATCGGCTGAATTCCGAAGGACGGAAGTCAAACGTTTGAAACTCCGCGAAGTCTAAACGCTCGATGCGCGCCGAAAATGCGCACGACTCCGCGGTGCCCACAATTATCGCGACGAAACCTTGTTGTGGAAGAGTCATGCACCGGCTCACGGGCGGGACGACTCTCGCGCGATCAGTCGCTACACTGCGCGCCCTCTGGACAGGTGTCCGAGCGGTTGAAGGAGCAGCATTGGAAATGCTGTATACGGGTATCCCCTGTATCGGGAGTTCGAATCTCCCCCTGTCCGCTACCGCAACAACACACCGCGGCGAGCACATCGCCGCGGTGTTTTTTCTGGGTTTTTCGGAAAGCGTCACGCCAATCCTGACGGACTTCTTTCGCTCGACGACTTGGTTCAGTCGCCTTCGTCCGCAAGAAATCCGCACTGCGCGAGTTGCTTACGTGCGGCCTGATCCCAGCCTCGATTCGCGGCGGGGCTTGCGGGAGATGGATGCAGCACGGTTGCGATGCGCGGTGCCGCATCGCCGAGCGCCTCAGCCGCGCGCTCCGACGCGAAGGCACCGACACCAATCACCATGCTCGGCTCGAGTACCGCCACGATGGCGCGCAAAGCGCTGTCACAGGCTTCGCCGAGCGCCGTTTGTTCCGCGCGCGGAAGCTTGTCTGGTGTGAGGTTCGCGCCCGACTCCGTCATGAAGGCGAGCGGACACCAGTTCCATACGAACGCGCGGCGGAAAAACGCGTCGTGCGTTTCGAACTCCGCAGCCATCAAACCCCAGAAGCGTCGTCCACTGACCTCGCTGCGCGAGCACGCGAAACCCTCGATCGGCCGCTTTGCGTGTTCCGCGCGCGGACGCTTCACCGCGGCGTCGATCCGGAGGAACTCCCGCACCGCGGCGACTTCACCAAACGGAACGCCTGTCTGCGCCATGCCAAACGGCCCAGGATTCATGCCGAGGAAAAGCGCCTTCGGCTTCGGCCGCGCGCGTGCGAGGTACATCTCGTGCGGCGCGCGCGCGTAATCGAGCGGGTTGTAGATCGCTGCGACGGGCGCAGCGAAATCGAGCGCATCGACCGCGCGCGAGAGTCGGCGCGATGCGCGTACGAGGAGCGCGGTGGTGTCGGCACGCGATGTCACGGCGTGGGCGTCGTCGCGGGAGAGGCAGTGGCAGCAGCGGCGGCACCCGCCACAGTCTTATGAACGCCGACGTTTGTCAGCGCGGGGCAGGCGCGACTGTCGAGGATTTCGATGCGGAGGTACTTCGCCTTCGTCTCCGGCACGCGCACGATCCGCTTGTGACCGATGGTCGTTCCCTCAGCGAGCGTGACCCAATCCCGATGATTGTTGCTCGGCTGCGCAGGCACCGACACGCGGAACTTCTTCACGCGTTGTCCAAGCCACGTGGGTTCTGCGAGTACAACGCGATCAAACGGCTTTGTTGGATCGAGTTCGACCTCGATGGATGCCGAAGTCGTCGCGTCGTTCGTCGCCCAGTAGGTCTTCGGATCGCCATCGACTGCCTTGCTACTGCCGAAGGGCTCGTCGCGCAGCGGCTCGTTCGCGCCGCGCGGAGCGAATCCGCGGATGTTGTCGCTCGCCGTCGGACGACCGCGCGCGAGATCCGTTCCTTCGCCGTACGTCGCATCAACGAGCGCGCGCAGCCCGAGCACCGACTTCACGTCGTTCTCGTGGATCAGTCCGCGGCGATCAATCGGAAAGTTGAGGTGGAAGTTCGCGTTATGACCAACGCTGCGCTCCCAAAGATCGAAGAGCTTCGCGGGCGTCTTGACCTTGTCGTCTTCGTGCGCGTGATAGAACCAACCTGGTCGAATCGAAACGTCGCACTCCGCGGGAATCCACGATTCGCCGTCGATATCACCTTCGTTGAGCGACTTCGTCGACGGCGGATTGTCGTTGCCGATGCCGTGGCCTTCGGCCTTCAGCATCGACCAACACGTTTCGCCCGCCCAGCCTTGTTCGTTGCCAACCCAACGGATGTCAGGGCCAACATCGCTGAACATCACAGCGTCCGGCTGCAGTTCGCGCACCACCGCGCGGAAACTCGGGAAGTCGTAGACCTGCCGCTTGCCGTTCGGACCTTCGCCACACGCACCGTCAAACCACACTTCGAAAATCGAACCGTACTGCGTGAGCACTTCGCGCAGTTGTTGGCGGAAGTACTCGTTGTACTCCTCGCCCGTGCCGTACTTCGGATTGTTGCGATCCCACGGCGAGAGATACACGCCAAACTTGAGCCCACCTTCGCGGCACGCGTCGGAGAGTTCGCGGAGTACATCGCCCTTGCCACCCTTCCACGGGCTCGATACGACCGAGTGCGTCGAGAGCTTCGTCGGCCAGTTGCAGAAGCCGTCGTGGTGTTTCGCGGTGATCACGACGCCCTTCATTCCCGCGTCCTTCATCACCTTCACCCATTGCCGCGCATCAAGCGCGGTCGGGTTGAAGATGTCGGCGGGCTCGTCGCCGTGCCCCCACTCCTTGTCGGTGAACGTGTTCGGCCCAAAGTGGATGAAACCTGTGTACTCGAGGTCCTTCCATGCGAGCTGGCGCGCGCTCGGGAGCGGAGCGATCGGCGCGGGCGGTGGGACATCGCGGGTGTTCAGCGCGGGGCTTGCGTGCGGCATGGCGGCGAGGATTGCTGCGAGTGCGTGGGCGTGCATAGTGTGAACCGGTTTGACGCATTGAAACGTCCTGCGCAGACTACCGCCCCACGAAGCGGAGGAGCAATCGACCATGGCAGAGTCACTTGAAAGTGCGAGAAATCCCGCAGCGCGCGTCGTATCGAGCGGCTCGTTCAAAGCAGCGGTGCTCGGAGCGATTCTTGTTGGCGCGGTACTCGTTGGGCTTGAAACCGTACCTGCGGCTCGCGAGTCGTTCGGCGGCGCGCTCATCGCACTCGACCGCGTGGTGCTTGCGATTTTTGTGATCGAAGTCGCTCTCAAAATCGCGGCCGAAGGTCGACGGCCCTGGCGCTACTTCGCCGATCCGTGGAACGTCTTCGACTTTACGGTGACGGCGATTTGCCTGTTACCGCTGCATGCGCAGTTCGCACAGGTACTGCGGCTTGGGCGTGTCGCGCGGAGTTTGCGACTGGTCACCGCGTTGCCACGACTGCAACTCATCGTGGGGGCACTGCTCCGAAGCCTGCCGAGTTTCGGTTGGATCACGCTCTTGCTGTTCACGCTGCTCTATGCCTACAGCGTGATGGGGGTCTTCCTCTTCGGCGAAAACGATCCCGCGCGCTTCGGCTCGCTCTGGTCGAGCATGCTGACAATGTTCAGCGTACTCACGCTCGAAGGCTGGTTCGACACGATGCAGGATCAGGTGAGCGGTCTCGCTCGCGCCGATGGCGCCGAGGTGGATGCTTCGCCCATCGCTGCACCGATCTTCTTCGTGAGTTTCATCCTCTCAGGAACGATGATCTTCCTCAACCTTCTTGTTGGCGTGATCGTGAACAGCATGAGCGAGATGCCGGGCGCGGAGGCGGCCGACGCGAAGAAGCCGCACGAAGCGCCGCCGACCGCTCTCTCGCCACTTCCGAGCCTGCACGCACCGGGCGCCGAAGCGGCACACGTCACGCTGCTCGTCGAGCGACTCGCGCGCATGGAAGCGACGCTCGGGGAGGTACGAGAAGAGTTGCGGGAAGAACTGCGGCGTCGCGGCAGCACGTGAACGAGATGCCTGAACGAGATACATGAGCCGGATAACCGCGGTCGCGTGTGGAGAACTGTGGAAGACGGGATTCCCGCGCCCCACGGACGACGCATTGCCCGGCCTTCCGTGGTATCCTTCGCACCCTTCTCGGGCATTAGCGCAGCTTGGTAGCGCGTTTGACTGGGGGTCAAAAGGTCGTGGGTTCAAATCCCGCATGCCCGACTGAGTGAGCAGATTGCGGGAACCCTCAAGCTCAACCCTCGCGAAACGCGAGCGTTGAGTTTGAGGGTTCCCCACTCTGCCCGATCCGCGGTCGATCGTGCAGACTCGTCGCCGTCCTTTCCGATACGGACCCCGATGCTCCGACTGACCGAACTCCGACTTCCACTTGAGCACCCCGCCGACGCGCTGAGGCCGGCGGTTGTGGCGCGGCTTGGTGTCTCCGATCAAGACCTCTTGCGGTTCGAGATCTACAAGCGCGCGGTCGACGCGCGCAAGAAGTCGTCGATCCTCTTTGTGTACACCATCGATGCGGTGCTGCGACACGAGGACAAGATCCTGCGGCGGCTCAAGAGCGATCCGCACGTGAAGCAGACACCCGACATGGAGTACCGCTTTGCGGCGACTGCAAGCACGAACACTGCTGCGCCGTCAGGCACATCGTCAGGCACATTCTCGAGCGCGGCCCGTCCAGTGGTGGTTGGAATGGGGCCATCGGGGTTGTTTGCGGGGCTCATCCTCGCGCAGGCGGGCTTTCGACCGATCATCCTCGAGCGCGGCAAGATCGTGCGCGAACGAACGAAGGACACCTTTCGCATGTGGCGGCAAGGTGTTCTCGATACCGAGTCGAACACGCAGTTTGGCGAGGGCGGC
>CAIWCL010000310.1 GCA_903911205.1 uncultured bacterium | reverse complement strand
CGCGCACACGATCGCGGCGTACCCACTCGAGCGTAAATGTCCGCTCTCGCATGGGCCAATGGTCGAGTTCCTCCGCGACTTCACTTGCCTTGTTCGTACAGATCGCGAGCGTGCGTTCATAGTCGTCTCTGGCGTCCTCTCGCGCTCCGACACCGCGCGTACCCGATCCTCCACATCCGAACCCGCCTCCTCCGAACCTGCGACGTGCCACGCCAACTTGTTCGCGAGCGGCCGCCCGGACCGCAATGTTCGCGCCGAACAGCGACCACCACCCCGCCGCCTCTCGAACGGCGGGCGCTTCGCGAATTCCTGCCTCTTCCGCTTCGACCGCCCGTTCGAGTCGCGCGACAACCTCCGCGATGGCGTCATTCGCATCGATCTCCCCCGCCGCCGCCCGAACCTCAAGAACGCCACCGCCCGCCGCATCCGCAAGTCCAACGTACTGGCTGTCGCCAAAGTCGGCCGCCAACTCGCCGTACAACTCGATCGCCCGGGAAAGCTCGCGGATCGCACTCGCGCCAAGCGCGTGCAGCGTGGCTTCATCACGCGCCTCAAGCATCGCGCGTCGATCGCCGTGTCCACGAAGCATGTGACAGAACGCGCGCGCGACGCGCTGAAGTCGGTTTCGTGGCGCTTCGATCGACGGATCGGCGAGGAGTGACGCCGCGATTGCCCGCGATTCGTCGAGGTTCCAGAGCGCATGGTTCGCGGCGGCCAGATTGACACGCAACATGAGTCGCACATCAGCACTGACGCCATGCTCGCCGAGACCTTCGCGTACACACTCCAAAACGCGCGTGTAGCGGCCACGCGCGTCGTAGGCGCCAGCGAGTCGGTTTGCCGCGACCGCACGCTCGTGACCGTTGCGCGCGATTGCGCGCATCGCGAGCGCCGTACGCTTCATCCCATCGACATCGCCCGATCGATGCTCCGACTGTGCCTGCTGATCAAGCACCGCGAAACTGAGCGCTCCCTGCGATCGAGCGTCGCTCCGAGGCTCTTCGCTCGTCCCGACGTCCTGCCGCAATTGTTCGCCTTCCAATTCGGCTTCGTCACCCCACACAGCCTGCGCAACATCGCCAAAATCCCACTCAAGAACCTTGGCAAGCCGCGCGACGAGATCGAGCTTCGGATTTCCCGTCACAGGTACGGCACGTCGCGATTCACGGCCTAACGCACCGTTCATCCGTCCAACCGACCACCCGCGATAGTTCCTCGCGAGCGCGATCATTCTTTCGATACGGAGCCGTCGATCGTGCTCGCGATTGCTCGAATCCTCTCGTGCGAACTCCTGAGTCCTGTCCGTGAGGTTGTACGAATTGAACTTGTTTTTCCTCGTTTTCCCACAGTCGTCCTCCGCCTCGGCCCCGCTTTGTCGCGCACACGTACCAGGTTCCGGTGTACTCGTTGAAGGGTCTACCGCATGGCTCTCAGCGCCGCTTTGCTTGCCGTTGATCAGATCAGTGATTCGCTCGTTGATTCGCTCGTTGATTCGCTCGTTGATTCGCTCGTTGATCGGCTCGTTGATCGGCTCGTTTTTTGGCTTGGTGATCAGCTTTTCGCGCATCGATACTCCTTGCGCCACAGCGTGGTGTCGCAACGGAATCATGTCGATGCCCGATATCGCACAGAGAGAATCAAACGCGCGTCCATGAAGTTCGCGTCAACAACATCAGAAGTGCGAACTTCGATGACCACCTCCCCGACCCGAAGCACCGCGCACGCACGCGTGGAACCACACGTCTGTGATCTACACGAGTTGTCCACCATCCATTCGAGAGCAATGCGTCATCGCATGGAAGCAATCAACGCTTCCGCCTTCGCGACGGACACTTCGGAGCCCACAATGCGAGCGCGGATTGGCTGCGACGCAAGCGCAAGGGACGTGGCCTTCACGCCACCGACGAGCACTGCGCCGTCCGTTCCATCGATCGTCGTCGCGTCTTTCCAAAGCACTTCGATCCGCTGCGGACGCGCGCGCTCGTCGTCATTGGCGGGGCGCTGTTCGCCCTTCGCATCGCGAACTACAACCGGCGGTGCGAAGGGAATCGCTGCAAGTTCTTTGCCCGAAGCATCAAACACCTCGATGCGCCCTGTTCCACGCACTTCGAAGCGCAGTCCCGACGCATCGGCTGCGATATCTCCCGACCACGCAACCTGTGCACCGCTCGATGCCGAGGGAGTTTCCACAACGGGCTGCCACGCATGTCGGCCAAACTCCTCGATCGTCGGAGCGCGGAATGCGACTTCACACGCAGGCCCGCCGTGCACCTGAAACGCGATCACACCATCGATGATTCCATCGAACCACTCCGCACAAGGAACGCCGTTTACACGAGTACGGATGCGCGGCCCGATGCACTCAATCTCGTACGTGTTCCATGCGCCGAGTTTGAACGCCGCTTGCGCGGCCTCGTTGTCGCGGAGCGGCGCGAGCCACAATCGTCCGCGCTCGTCATAGATGCCGCCCGACCAACGTCGTGGCGTTGGGTCCACTTCCACTTGAAGCCCAGCGATAGTTCCGCCGGTTTCACCGGAACGAATTTGAATCCCGGAGTTCATCTTGTCGCCGTTCGGGTTCGTCGCCGAGCCGAGGCGAACATCGACCACAAGGCGAAAGTCGCCGATCGTGCGCGGGGAAACGAGGAATCCGTTTCGCTCGATCGGCCCTTGCCCAACGAGCGTCGGACCGACCCCACCGCTCGCCGGTGGTACGAGGTCAAATCGTGCCGGTGCCCCCACGACACGCCACGCACCGTATGGAAGGCGATCGAAGAGTGCCTCTGGTTTGGGGGCCGGCACAGCCTCAGTCTCTGTCACCGCCGGTGGGGTCGGCCAGCAGAATCCGCCGACAGAAAGGGCGAGACACATCGAGAGCCCGAGGAACGGTGAGGCAAGCATGTGTCGCATCGCAACCGCACGACGACATCCCGTCAAGCGCGATCCCCCGAGCGGATGGCTCCATCTCGCCACATCCGGAGCGAATTCTGGCCGACGAAAGCCGAAATGCCCGATTTCCACCGGGATTCTCGCTTGACCGACCTCTCAAACGAGACGCAGAACCACCTTCGAATCGCCCCGAAAGCTCTCCGATGCACACGACCTCATACTTCACCGTCGTTCGCAACAGCATCCTTGCCCTGACCAGCGCGCTGACCATTGCCCCGCTCACATCTGCGTCGTTCACGAGTTACACCTTCGTCGCCACACCCATCACGTCGAGTGGACAGAACCTCGTTCGCTACGAGGTCTTCGCGACATTCAACGGCCCGACGGACACGGTGCTCAACGTCTTCAATCTCGCGCTTGTCTCAACCGCCGATGCCGACGGATATGCAGGATTCTGGCACAAAGACAACAATGACGATGCCGCGGGCGTCCTCAGCCAATCCGCTGGAACTTGGGCGCCACAGTTGATTGGATCGGCCATCAATAATCGTCCCTCCGACTCATTTTTCTCGATTGGCGCAACGAGCGGTGCAACGAGTGGCGCGTCTGCAGACCCCTCTTGGAACTTTGGCGGATCGAGCACGCACGCGGGCGACGCTCGAGGATGGTCGCGCGCGGATCTCGTGAACAACGGAACCATCGGTTGGTTCAACGCTTCGCCGCCGAATCTGCAGGGGCGTGTTGGTATCAACGGTAATGACGGAACCACCGTCAAAGTTGCGCAGATCGTGCTTTCGCAAGGTCACGCGGCGCGCACATACTCGCTTCGTACCGCGTGGAACAACGGAACTGGCGGCAGCGTGCAATTCTCCGACGCGACATTCACGCTCGTTTCCTGCCTCGCGACAACGTGGTATCGCGACGTCGATGCCGATGGTGTCGGACTCGCGGCCGACGGAACGCTCGTTCAATGCGCACAGCCGACTGGCTACAGCGCCGCCGACGGCGACAACTGCCCGAGCATCTCGAACCCCTCTCAAGCCGACTGTGATTCCGATGGTATTGGCGACGCGTGCCGACTCGCCGCAGGGTCATCCGACCTCAACGGCAACGGCGTGCCTGACGACTGCGCAAGTGAGTTTGTCGTGGGCGGTTCGGGCTACGCCTCCATCGCCGCCGCGCTCGCCGTCGCACCCGACGGAACGCGTATCGATGTCGCCGCCGGAGTTTACGGCCCGATTGATCTTTCGGGGCGCGCGGTGACTCTTGCGTCTCTCGATGGACCTTCCTCCGCAATCATCGATGGAAGTCATACGGATCGCCCCATCACGATTACCGCAGCGGGCGCGAAACCTTCGACCATCGAGGGCTTCACGATCCGCAACGGTAGCGCAACCGTCGGCGGCGGCGCCCTCATCGTCGATGCCACAACGTCGTTCTCAAACTGCATCTTCACGGGAAACACCGCGACCACGGACGGCGGCGCCATCCGCGTCGAAGGCGGATCAAGCGCCTTCGTCGACTGCGACTTTGTCGGGAATGCTGCAAGCAACGGCGGCGCATGCTCGATCGCACCGGGCACCATCGCGGGAACCACGACCATCGAAGCGTGCACACTCACAGACAACGCCGCAAGCGGACTTGGCGGAGCGATGCATGTCACTGGATCTGTGGCGTTGCTCGGATCGACTGTTGAGTTCAACACTGCCGGCAGCATGAGCGCGGGCATTGACGTCGCAGACGCAATCAGCGCGAACATCGCGGATGCGCAACTTTGCGCGAATGAACCGACGAATCTGATCGGGCTCGCGACCGGAAGTGGGAATCGTTTCGGACGCGATTGCAACGCGAATGGTCTGTGCGATCTCGATGAGACCAACGCGTCGAACGATACCGACGGAGATGGCGTGCTTGATCGCTGCGAACGCGCGGTCGGCGACCTCAACCTCGATGGCACCGTCAACAACTACGATCTCGCGGCCGTGCTTTTCTACTGGGGCACGACGAACGCTGCGGGAGATGTTGATGGAAACGGCACGGTGACGAGCGCAGATCTTTCGATCCTGCTTGCGAACTGGGGTCCCGTCGGCTGAATTCAACGTGCATCGCAAACAAGGGTTGCTTCCCATCGAACAACCTGCGACGCTCGCGGCATGAGCGAGCTTGAGCAAACCCGTCGTGACGCGATCCGCACCCTTGCCGTCACCGCAGCGGCAATACCGGCGATCACGCTTGGACGAAGCGCGTCCGCGGCTTCCGCCAAGCCGAGCAGCACCGCACCCCTGACACACCCCGCCGCGCGCCACACGCTTCGGAACGGAACGTTGCAGGCTGGCATCGTGGGCTTTGGCGTCCGTGCACGCGAGATCTACAACGGCTTCCTCGATGACGATGCCGTTGACATCGTGTCGGTTGCGGATGTCGTCGATGCGCGGACCGCCGAGGGCGTGCGCCGTGTCAACGAGCGTCGCAAGAACGACGCCTGCCGCGCCGCAAAGGACTGGCGCGAGATCGTCCATGATCCGCGTATTGACTTCGTGATCGTGACCACGCCCGATCACTGGCACGCTGAACCCGCGATCGTCGCAGCGCTCGCAGGGAAGCACGTCTATTGCGAAAAACCGTTGTCACTCACGATCGCCGAAGGCCGCGCCATCGCGAACGCCGCGCGCGCAACCGGTATTCGCTTCCAAACGGGTTCACAGCAACGCAGCGAATACGGACACATGTTTGTGCGCGCGGCCGAGGCCGTGCGGAACGGACGCATCGGAAAGATCTCGAAGATCACCGTTGGTGTCGGAGAATCACCAAAGCCTTGCGATCTTCCGAGCGAGCCGCTGCCTGAGGGCATCGATTGGGAAGGCTGGCTCGGCCAAGCGCCGTTGCGCGGATTTTCGAGCACGCTCTGCCCGATTGGCGTCCACAACAACTATCCCGCATGGCGCAACTATCGCGAGTATTGCAACGGCGGGCTCGCGGACATGGGCGCGCATCACTTCGACATCGCCCAGTGGGCACTCGCGATGGACGAGAGCGGACCGCGCGAAGTCATTCCGCCTGAAAATGGCGCAAAAACCGGCCTGCGTTTCATCTACGCCGACGGTGTTGAATTGGTCCACGGCGGCCCGACCGATTGCACGTTCTTCGGCTCGGAGGGCACGATCGAAGTTTCGCGCGGGCATTTGCGGGCGTATCGCGGCAGTGATCGCAGCGCGCCCGATGCGCCTGAGATCCTCGCGGATCCGACCGGAAATGAACTTCGTCTGCCGCGCAACACTTCGCATATCGCCGATTTCCTCGCGGCGATTCGCGAAGGCCGCGATCCGATTTGCACTGCCGAAACGGGACACCGCACCGCAACGATTTGCCAACTTGCCAACATCGGCTACGAAGTCGGTACGCCGCTGCGTTGGAACCCCGTCACGGAACGATTCGAGTGCGCGAATGCGGAGCTCGGCAATGCGCTCATCGCGCGCGCCGTGCGCAAGCACACCTAACGACTCACGCACACTCAGCGAAGTCCTTCACGCGCCGCTGCCGCGACGATCGCGCGTGATGTCGCGACGTAAAAGGGCACCAGCGTCGTCACGATGAGGCCGAGAAAAACGAAGACGGGCCAGGACGACAGCGTTGCCTCTTGCCCGACGGCAACGCGCGCACTCCCTTCGAGAATCCACACGAAGAGCCACGCAACGAGCGAAATGACCCACGCGAGAAACGCACGCGTCGGCGCGAAGACAACAGCACGTCCAGCGGGCGAGAGTCGCACAAAGAGATCCTTGCGCGGCACGTTCACGAGCCCTGGCGCGCTTTGTGAAAGCGGCCGAATAGACCACGCAATCAAGGTGAAGAACGCAAGTATTCCAAGCGAAAGCGCTGGAAGCATGAACCACATCGCTCCACGTTCGCTCCATCGATCTGGCGTTCCCGCCGCGTTGAAATGGACGGGAAATCGCTCGGGTAACTGTGGAAACCACCAGAGCGCTCGCGACCAAAGTACTGCTTCCGCGAGCGTGAGCGAAGCAACGCACACCACGAACACTCGGCGCGACCAACGCGATACATGCGCGTGATCAACTGCGCTCTGTGCGACATCCGTGGACGCGCGAATGCGGGCTTCGAGACTCGTCAGATCACTCGCG
>CAIWCL010000309.1 GCA_903911205.1 uncultured bacterium | reverse complement strand
CGCCTCGTGACATGCGCCTCGTGACATGCGCCTCGTGACATGCGCCTCGTGACATGCGGATGATGTCTGTCCGGCCCGCACGCTTTTCACGAACTTAGTCGCACGCGCCCCACGCGGCGAGCACAGCGCTCAGGTCCGCCGCATCGACCATGCCGTTGCCATCGATGTCGGCAGGGCATGTCTTGCCACAGGCGCCCCACGACGCAAGCACGGTGCTGAGATCGGCCGCGTTCACCGTACCGTCGTTGTTGAGATCTGCAGGGCAGGGAGCGGTCGGGCAGTTGGCGCATGCAGTCATCACGCACGCGCCGCCGAAATCGTTGACCACGCCGGTGGGAGTCTGGCCGATCTGCGCGCCGTTCGGAGCGCTGTTCCCGCAGACGCGGGTCCTGGTGAGATTCACGACCGATCCGCTGGGCACGTAGATCCCGCCGCCGCTGAAACTGGCCGCGTTTCCCGAGACCAAGCAGTCGATGAGCGAGATCGTCCCGGCCACGTAGATGCCGCCGCCGGCCGATGTTCCGGGTCCGGCAGCGTTGTCCACGATCTCGCAGCCGATCATCGTCACGCTCGAGCCGTTGAGCCCGATCGCGCCTCGCTGGTTTCCGCGCACCGAGCAGTTGCGAAAGGTCGTCCCATGGCAGCCGAACATGTAGATGGCGCCGTTCTGCGTGCTGCGTCCATTGGTGAGCACCAAGTTCTCGATCACGGTCGCGGCGGTCTGCGAGAGCGCGTTGATGTGGTAGGTCGCGTTCTGGCCGTTCAGCACCGTCGCGGGGCGTCCGCTCGCGTCGACCGCGCCTCGGATCACGAGATCCTTGTCGTAGAGCGAGATGGGGCTCGACAGCAGGTAGGTGCCGGCCGCGATCATGATGGTGTCGCCCTCGACGGCGGCGTCCACGGCGGCCGCCGGACTCGTGAAGTCGCACGATCCGTCGAGGCACACGGTGATGGTATCGGCGTGCGCGGACGACACTACTCCGCCCGCAGCGAATGCGCAGGCCGCGAGCGTTCGGCGGACGGTCGAAGGAAAGTGGTTTCGCATGATGGTCTCACTCGTCGGCTTTGCGCCTTGGTTGGTCGTTGCAGCGTGGATAGATGGTATCACCGGATCCGCTGTTCCCAACGGTGAGTGACCTTCTGCGTCCACATTTGTCCAACGACGTCCGATCTTTGGGCGCGTTTGTGCCCGCCGTCCTTCGCGCGGAGTACACGTCGAGAAGGTCGTACGTGCACAGTGGGCTGCCCCTTCAGCGAGATTTCGCGGTCTGCTGTACTCCGTGTGGAGTACTGCGATCGATGCGTTCGCGCCGTGTGGCTTTCGCGCGTCGTCACCCTGTCATCTCTGCGATCATCGAGCAATGCCGCACACGACGCCGCTGCAACTCGACGATGAGGGAGTGCTCGGGCTTCTCCGAGACTTCGAAGCCTTGAGGACCTGGGAAGTCTTGCGCTCTGCCAGAACCGCTGCGACGATCGCGGAGCTCGCGCAAGCGACCGGCCTCGAGCGGTGCGTGTTGCAAGAACATGTGGATCTGCTCGCGAAGCATGGACTCGTGGATGCAGTCCGCGCGAGGAAGCCGAGGAAGTCCGTCGGCTACCGCGTCGCAACCGATCGCATCGTGGTCACCTTCGACGACCGCCGCGTTGAGTCGGTCGAGCGCGCGATGTCCTCAAGCGAGTCTGTGCGTCGCGAGTTCGAGCGCTGCGTCGAGCGGCATGCGGATCCCGCATTCCATCCGGCGGTGGGAGTGCGCTTTCGACAGCGCAGCATCCAGCACTTCACGAAGGAAGATTTCGCGGAACTTCGCAGGCGCATGCTCGCGGTGATCGAGTTCCTCGCGGCACCAAGACCGCGTCCGCCGCAGCCGCGCGGATCACGTGTAGGCTCGATTGCGCCTGCAGTGTTCTGCAATCAGGCGATCGCTCTCCGGCTCGACCCGATCGTGGGACAATTGCTCCCGCTGCCCGCGGTCTGGATGACGCCGCGCTTGAAACTCGAGCGCGGCGAACCGGCCAACGCCGACAAGACGGGGCTCCCTGCGCTCGCGCCCCGCGAGCGCGAGGTTGCACTCGCCCTCGCCGATGGACTTTCGCGCGCGCATGTCGCGGAGCGCATGCAACTCTCGGTGCACACCGTGGCGACGCTGGCACGGCGTGTCTTCCGAAAGTTCGGCGTCTCGAGCCAGGCCGCGCTCGCGGCGCGGCTCGCAGGTCACGAACGTCGCAAGCTCGGCGAGCGGTAGGGCTCCTGCACGCTGCGAGTAGGATGATTGGCGTCCGAGGCGAGTCCCGAGCGTGCCGCGCGGGGCGAGGCCGGCAAGGAGGGTCGACATGATTCGAAGCGTTGTCCGCCGGATTGCCATCGCCGCCCTGGGCATGTTCGTGGCCGCGACCACGACGGGTTCCGCCTCGGCAGAGGGTCCTCTCAAGGTCTTCGTGCTCGCGGGGCAGTCGAACATGCAGGGGCACGCGAAGGTGCGGACGCTTGCCGCGATGAAGCTCGACCCGCGCCTCGCGCCGCTCTACGGCGAGCTGTGTAACGACGACGGAACGACGCGGACCTGCGAACGCGCGTGGATCTCCTCGGTCGGCTGCGCGCCGAAGGAGCAGGTCGGCAAGCTGACCGCTGGCTTCGGCGCTGGCGAGCGGGGTGAGAAGATCGGTCCCGAGTTCAGCTTCGGCGTCACCGTCGCGCGCCTGCTCGACGAGCCCGTTCTTCTCATCAAGACCTCGTGGGGTGGCAAGAGTCTGCACACCGACTTCCGTCCGCCAAGCGCGGGACGCTACGAGTTCAACGTGTCCGAGCTCGAGGGTTTCCGCAATCGTGGCGTCGACCCGGAGAAGGCGCGCGCCGAGAAGGATGCCGCGACCGGCGTCTTCTACCGCGAGATGATCGGGCATGTCCGCACCGTGCTCGCCGACATCCCGCGCGTGGTGCCCGGGCACGATCCCGCGCGCGGCTACGAGCTCGCGG
>CAIWCL010000308.1 GCA_903911205.1 uncultured bacterium | reverse complement strand
GCCACGAGTCCGCGCGGAGTTTGCATCCACTTTTCACTCACTGCCCGCGAGACCGTCGCAACGTGAATGCCGAGCATATCTGCGACATCCACCATCGGCATCGGCTTCAGATGCTGCGGCCCCTGCTCGAACCACTCGCGTTGCCGTGCAAGCACCACTCTCACGACGCGCATCAATGTGGTGTTTCGCTGCTCGATCGCCTCGATGATCGAGCGCGCCGCACGAATACTCTCCACAACGAAATTCCGCGCCTTCGTATCAAGCGCGATCTCCTTCGCCATCTCCTCATAATCGGGCGACACACGAACCCGTGGAACGAGTTCGTCGGCAAGCCGCGCCGTGTAATCACCTGACTCCGGGTCGTATTCCACGATGACGTCGGGAATGATGATGGTGGACTCTGGCGGTACGAGTTCGCGCCCCGGGTTTGGGTCCAATCGCTTGAGACACGCACGCGCACGGTCCAGTCGATCTCCATCCCACGCAAGTTTTTCGCGGATTCGAGGAATACGATTCCCGAGCAAATCTTCGTAGTGTCGTTCGATCAACGTGATCGCGTCGGCCCAAACTTCGGCCATATCAAGATCAGTTTCTTCATGAAGTTTCGCGCGTGCCTCGATGAGAAGCGCCTCGCGCACGCTCGTCGCACCGACACCCTTCGGCTCAAGTTCCATCTGAATGCGCGCGAGCGCCGCCTTCAGCGTCTCGATCGCCCAGTCGCATCCTTCAAGATGCGCGCTCTGCTCGCGAATCGTCTCAAGCGGAGTCTGCAGAAGTCCATCGTCATCGATGTATTCGATGAGCCGCGCACCGGCGACACGAATCGACGGATCGTGCACCTCAGCGAAACTCCACTGCTCGGTCAACTCTTCGACGAGTCCGCGCCCGCGCGACGGCGTGTTCGCCATCGCGTCCATCTTTGGATCGCGTTCACGGTTGTCGCGGACGGCACGACGACCGTCGCCATCGGAGTTCCATTGGTCGCCGTATTGACGCTCGAGCCGACGCAAGCGTTCAAACTCGGTCGCGCCCCCACCTTGAGGGGCCTCCTCTCGATGCGTGTCCTGACGACGCGTATCGTCGTCCGACGAACCGGGCAGAACCATCTCGAGCGCGACGTTCTTCTCAACCTCTTGCTCAAGACGCTCCTGGAGCTCCATTGCATTCAATTGAAGGATCTCGGCCGATTGGATGAGCTTCGGGGACAGCGTCTGCCCGAGCTTCATGCCTTGGGATGTCTCGAAGCGCATTCCCGACATCTGGTGCGAATCCTCTGCGAACTTGCCGCGATCCTGCGGCTCCGATGCTATCGGTGGCTTGCCTTGAGAAGGCGAGCAACACTCACCCTTTTTCGGCTTTTACGGCCTTTCGACCATCATCTGGCATGGTTTTTGAGTCAAGTGCTCAATCTTGTCGCGGTCGCCGCTGCGGCGGCGCCCTCTGGCGCAATCCACGCCAAAGCGAGCAAGTTGCGAAGCAGGTTGCGAGCCCTCAAACTTGTCGCGGTCGCCGCTGCGGCGGCTCCCTCTGGTGTGGTTCACGCCAAAGCGAGCGAGAGCGGGCACCTGAAGCGAAGCTTCAGCAGCCCGCCAGTCGCGAGCGCTACAAGCTCGTCCTTCCCTTGAGCGCGTCACCGATGACCGCGGGATTCGCGAACTCCAACTGCGAGCCTGAAGGCAACCCTCGTGCAAGACGCGTTGAGCGAACGCCCCGCTCGCCTGCCTCGCGAGCAATCCACAACGCCGTCGTGTCACCCTCAAGATCGGGGTTGAGCCCAAGGATGAGCTCCGTCACAGCCATTCCACGCGCGTTCTTCGCAGGATTTTCGAGCCGATCCACCAGCGTCGACAGCGTGATGGCCTCCGGCCCCACACCTCCAAGCGGATCAAGTCGTCCAAGCAGCACGTGGTAGATGCCGCGATAGAGCCCCGTCTTCTCCATGACGAGCATGTCCTTTGGCTGCTCGACCACGAGCACGGTCGATGCGTCGCGCCGGGGATCGGCGCAGATCGGGCACGGATCCGCGTCCGCGAGACTCCAGCAAACGCCGCAATGCTTCACCTTTTTCTTGACGTCTTCCACGGCGCGCGCGAGTTCGAGCGCCTCCGACGACGGCTGACGAAGTACGTGGAACGCCAACCGCTCGGCGCTTCGGCGGCCGATCCCCGGCATCGACGCGAATGCGTCGATCAAACGGCGTACAGACTCGGGATAGGCGGCGTTCGACATGCATTCCTCTCTCAGCCGAATGAGGCGTAACGTCAGGTCAACTTCTCCAACATGCCGGGAGGAAGATCGATCCCACTGTCACTCGCTGCGCGACTCAGTTCCTCCGCCATGCGCGCTCGCGCACGAAGCAGCGCATCATTCACCGCCTCTGCGACGAGTCGATTTGCGTACGACTGATCAGCCGAAGATCCTGTTGCGAGCCCACGAAACACCGAGGGATCAAGCGTCACCGACTCGATCCGCAAATCGCAGAAAGCCACGGCCTTTACGGCACCGCCACCTGCGCCACCTTCAACCCGCGTGTTCGCAAGACGCGAACGCACCTCTTCGACCTTCGCCTGCAATTTCGGAAGGTCTTTGAGCATTCCCGCCATCTGCGTGGCCTGCTTCAATTTGTCGAACACTCGATACTCCTTCGCACGCGTGGTGCGTGATTTCCAAAGTTCTGCGACTTCTCGCGGTTTTCTCGCGGCTTTCTCCCGACTTTCTCGCGACTTTCTCGCAGCGTCCCGTCCCTTTGCCTCAATCTCGACCGTCATCCATCCCGTCACCAAAGGAAAGTCCGAGCCCAAATCCACCCTCGTTGTCAAGGTCGCGACCGCCTTCACCGATGGCTTCTGTCGCACCTTCACGCGACTGTGATGGCGTCGCATCAGCCACAACCCGCGGCGTCACCGCCACGATGCTCGCGTCGAGCAGTTCCGCCGCCCGACGAACAAGCGGATCTGCGCGAATCGACGGATCATCCGGCAGAATCGCCTTTGGCCGCGGTGTCACACCGGGCGTCTCACGCTTGTCGAGTGTGAGACGCACGGGCCGGCCCGCTGCACGAGAAACAAGCGTCCGAATCGGATCAGGATTCGTCGCGAGATATCGACCCGGACCATCGTCCGCACGTACTGCGACGCGCGCGGCATCACCCGTGAACTCGACGATTTCGATTTGCTCGACGAGCATCTGGTCTTTCGGATTTTTCGCAGCGATCACGATGAGCCGCTTGCGAAGTTCCACGATGTCTGCGGTCGGCGAGAAGCTCGTCGTTCCCACCGTCGCGAGAGGCGTTGCGACGGCAGACCGTGCAGACGATACGGAAGTCGCCGCGTGGCTCATCGCACCACCGCTTGGAGATCCGCCGGTCGAAGATATCGTCGTGGATGCCGGCGAGGATGCCGGCGAGGATGCCGGCGATGTGGTTGACGCGGCCGCGGATGCGCCCGACTTGAGGCCAGGACGTGGATCCGCCGCCGTTCCCGCCGCCGTTCCCTCCATCGTCCCGAGCGCGCGAGGGGCGCCCGGGTTACCTGCTTTTTTTATGTCGTTCCCACCACCAGCAAGCAACGCCGCACCCGCTGCGAATCGTGTCGCGAGCGCAAGCCGCACCAGACACGCGTCGTAGAGCGCCCGCGGCGCACTTGATCCACGCGCGCTTCGAGCGGTCGCATCGCAGAGCGCGATCGCATGCGCCGCATACGCCGCGTCGGATTGCCCCGCCACGCGCGCGACACGATCTTTCATCGACTCCGCAACCTCGAGAAGATCGCTGTCGTTGCCCGCAGCCGCGGCGACAAGGATCCAACGGAAACGTTCCGCGAGCAACTCGAGCGCTTGCTCGACACCGCTGCCACGTTCCAACAATCGCGCGCCATGCTTCAGCGCGTCGGCGGTTCGCTCACACACGCACGCTTCCACAATGTCAAGCAAGATCTCGTCGTCGGGAAGGCCGAAGACCTGCTCGACGACGGCGCTGTCGACCTTGCCCGTTGCTGCGGCAAGCAATCGATCGAGAAGCGACAGACCGTCGCGCATCGATCCGTTCGCCAATCGTGCAACTTGGAGCAGCACGTCCTCCGTGACCTCCACGCATTCACCCTTCGCGACCGCGCCGAGATGCGCCGCGATCTGCTTCGTCGGAATGTTGCGGAAATCAAAGCGCTGGCAGCGCGATTGGATCGTCTGCGGAACTTTGTGCGGCTCGGTGGTGCAAAGAATGAACTTCACATGCGACGGCGGCTCCTCCATCGTTTTGAGGAGGGCGTTGAACGCCGGCGTCGTGAGCATGTGCACTTCGTCGATGATGTAGATGCGGTACTTGCCGCGTGTTGGGGCGAGTCCCGCTCCAGCAATCAAATCGCGAGCATCATCGATACCGCGGTTTGAAGCACCGTCGATTTCGATCACGTCGAGATCTTCGCCACGGAGAATCGCATTGCCAATCTCTTCACCCTCGGCGAGCGCGCCATCACGATTCAGCGCGCGCGCAAAGATCCGCGCCATCGATGTCTTGCCGACACCGCGGGTACCGCAGAAGAGATACGCATGGGCCGTGCGACCCGTCGCGATGGCATTTTGAAGGGTGCGAGCGATCGGCTCTTGACCGACGACTTCTCCGAAGTCACGCGAGCGATAGCGGCGCGCGAGCACGGTGTACGGCTTCGAGCCGCTGCTCAACGCTGTTTCACTCGGCGAAGGGGTTGTTGCAGCCTTCTTTGCCATGAGCTGATCATGACCTCATCTTGCCCTGAAACACTTCGCCGGCACACGCCACGAGTTTGATTGAAGAACCCCTTTGTTTGAAGCAACTCGACGGCTGCTTTCGCCGCTTGAGCGCTCAACAGTTCTTCGTGGCCCTCAAGTTGGCCTCATGCTCCCGGAGCCCCTGAAGACGGCCAGGCGACCGTCGGCTCGGACCGAAACGCTTATGGCTGCTGCGGTCAAGCCCTGACCAGATTCACGGCCGACCCGCCCGCCGGGCCCGGCCGTCTTCGGAGGCTCCGAGAGGGTCGAATGGTAGCGCGAAGTCGACGCGCCGTGTCCGTAGAATCTGCGCCATGGACACATCGGAGCCAGGATCGGCATCGCTTTCGCTGTCAGACGACGCGAGTTTGCAAAGGGCGGGCTCACTCGACGAATCGCGCGCTCAGCGCACGGGACGTCCTGCGGGCGTCCGACTGGTCTTGCTTGCCGCGCGCTTGCTGTTCATGTCGCTCGTGCTTGTGACGCCCGCATTGGTCGTCGCGAGCCGCGTCGACCCTCTGAAGCCTGAGCCGTATCCGTTCACGCTCGTCCTTGGGCTCACACTCGCAACAGGCGCCATCGGCTTCATCGTCGTCGTCATCGATGCGATGACGCCGAACAAGCGTCTCGCATCCATCTTCGGCATCTACCTCGGCCTCTGCCTCGGCCTCGTCGGCGCGTATGCGATCGGCACGATCCTCGACGCCATCGTGGATGCCTGGCAGTTGAAGGACACCCCCGCTGCGATTTACATCAACCTCGCGAAGATTTCGATCGGCGCGATTCTCTGTTACATCGCTGTCTCCGTCGTGATGACGACGAAGGACGATTTTCGCCTCGTCATCCCGTACGTCGAGTTCTCCCGAGAAAATCGAGGCATCAAGCCGATGCTGCTCGACACAAGTGCGGTCATCGACGGTCGCATCATCGATGTTTGTGACGCGGGTGCACTTGACGCTCCATTCGTGGTCGTGCAAGGCGTCATCGACGAGTTGCAACGTTTGGCCGACAGCGCCGACAAAACAAAGCGCGCACGCGGACGCCGCGGCCTCGACATGATCGCGCGCATGCAGGCGAGCCCGCGCGTTGACATCACCATCGAGGAGCGCACACTCGATGCTGGGAACGTCGATCGCGGCCTGGTTGAACTTGCGCGCCGCAACGGACACCGACTCGTCACCACCGACTCGGCGCTTGCGAAAGTTGCGGAAATCGCGGGTGTGGCAACGGTCAACCTCAACAACCTCGCCGGCGCACTCCGCGCGCAAGCGCTCGCGGGTGATCGGCTCGAAGTCGAAATCGTGCGCATCGGCGAAAATCCAAATCAAGGCGT
>CAIWCL010000307.1 GCA_903911205.1 uncultured bacterium | reverse complement strand
GGCGTCGACTGCGCCAGAGGGAGCCGCCGCAGCGGCGACCGCCGTCAGGAAGAGCGCTCGCGACTGAGCGGCCTGATGAAGCTTCGCTTCATGTGGCCGCTTTCGCTCGCTTTGGCGTCGACTGCGCCAGAGGGAGCCGCCGTCAGGACGAGCGCTCGCGACGTCGACGATCGCCCTACGGGATCGCGGGCAGCGTGCCCGCATCCGAGCGTGTTCCGTCCTTGGGTAGCGCGGCATACCAGTCGCGCAATTGCGCTCGCAATCGATCAGTCACGTCTCGATGCAGTGGCGCAACATCGTGCAGCTCCAACGGATCGGCCGCGAGATCAAACAGCTCTTCGCGCGAGCCGTCGGGATTCCACAAGTACTTCCAATCGCCATCGCGGACCGCGAGCATGGGGCTCTTCCAGAAGACGGGACCTTCAATCGGATAGCGCCACTCCCAGAAGAGCGGTCGCGATCGATGGAATCGCGCTTGGGTGCCATCCTTGGGTGTTCGCAGCGCACCACTCAAATCAACGCCATCCCAAGTACTGCGCACGGCGTCGTCAACTTCAACTCCGCCGATGAGCGAAGCGAATGTCGGTACGAGATCGAGCCCGCAAATCACACTCTCGCGATCCACGGTCGCGGGTGGAACAACACTCGGCCATCGCACAATCCACGGCACGCGAATGCCGCCTTCATACAAGCTTCGCTTTCCTCCGCGGAACGGCCCGGCACTTCCGGCAGCACTCCATCGAACTGGAGCCATCGCGGCGGTTGCGGGGCCATTGTCAGACGTGAACACGAGGAGCGTGTTTGCGCTGATTTTTCGCGCGTCGAGCGCGTCGAGAAATCGGCCGATGTGTCGATCGAGTTCGGTGACAGCGGCTGCGTACAACTCGTCTGGCGCGGTCATTCCCTCGGGCACATTTCGTCGAAATGGCGCTCGTTGCGCATCGCTCGGAGCGACTGGCGCGTGTGGATCACTCAGCCAGAGTTGCATGTAGAACGGTGACTTCGTCGCGCTTGCGCGATCGATTTCCTCGATCGCGGCGTCGACGAGCGTGGCGCTGTTTGTTGGACGCTCCGTCAACGCGGTCAGATCGCGGTCTCCTTCGCGGAGATCGACCCAGCGTGCGCGTTGGAAACCGTAGTCGCTCAGAGTCTCAGCGGTCGCTCCGACGGTGAGATGCCACTTCCCGATATGGATCGTTTCGTAGCCCGCTCGTTGCAGCATGTCGGCAATCGTTGGAATATCCGGATCGAGTCGCTCGGCGTTCCCAAGTGCGCTGTTCCGGCCGTTTTCCACGAGCGGCGAAAACAGTTTGAGTTCCGCGGGGAATCGGCCAGTGAGCAGCGCTGCGCGCGTAGGTGTGCAGGTACTTCCCGCTTGATATCCCTGCGTCCAACGCAATCCTTCGGCGGCCAGACGATCAATCGAAGGTGTTGCAAACGCTTTGTTTCCCTGCACGGAGAGGTCGCCCCAACCAAGATCGTCCGCAAGGATCACGATGATGTTCGGGCGAGTGCGTTGCGCGTCGTTTGATGCGACGGCTGCATGCGTCGACGCAGAGGCGGCAGGCGCAGGGGGCATCCACGGCGACGGGACGAGGCTGATGGAGGTTGCGCAGAGCGTGACGCACCGTGATGTCATGAGGCAGCCTCGGGTTCATCGGGCGCGACGCGCGTCATGATTTTCGCGACGACGCAATCACCCCACACGTTCACTACCGTTCGTGACATATCGACGATGCGATCAACACCCAAAATGACGCCAATCGCTGCGATTGGTAGGGGTTCGATGCCGCGGCCGGCGGTTGTGGCATTCACCGCACTGATCACGATCACCATCGTTACGAGTCCAGCGCTTGGAATTCCCGCAGCGCCGATCGCCGCAAGGACGCTCGTGAGCACGACGACGACGATCTCAGAGAAGCCAAGATCGACACCGAAGAGTTGGAAGAGGAACAGCACGACAACCGCTTCGTAGAGTGCCGTGCCGTCCATATTCATCGTTGCACCGAGCGGCACGCAGAAGTTGGTTGCGCGCTTGGAACAGCCGCCTTCACGAATGCACGAATCGATGGTGACTGGGAGGGTTGCGTTCGAACTTGAGGTCGAGAACGCGGTGAGGAAGACGCGGCGAAGATTCCAGAGGAGCGTCCAACCATTGCCGCCGCCGAAGACAGAGCAGTAGATGGGCAAGATGATGAACGCATGGATCGCCAGACCGGCGAGCGCGACGGCCATATATCCGAGCACCGGTGTTGCGACATTCTGCAAGCCGATCTTCGCGACGACACCCGTCACGAAGAAGAAAAGGCCGATCGGCATGATCCAAAGGATCCAACCGATGACATGCATGACGCCAGCGAGAAGCGACTGAAAGAGGTCGAGCGCAGGTTTACCTCGGTCGCCCGCAGCCGCGAGGCCCAGACCAAGCAGAATCGCGGAGAAGATCGCGGCCATCGTCGAGCCCTCGACCATGTCCTTGATTGGATTTCGCGGAACAATCTGCGAGAGGATGTTGAGCCACGCGCCACCAACGCCCGTCGATTGCGCGTCTTGCATGCGTTGGACGCGCGTGGCATCACTCGTGAAATCCTGCGTCGCTTGCTGCATCAGCGCGGCCCGGGTTTCCGGTGCGACGCCCACGCCTGGAGCGAACGCTTCGATGAGGAGCGCGCCAAGTGACGCAGCAATCAACATGCTGAGAACGTAGAGGATGACGGTGCCGAGACCGAGTCGTCCGAGCGTTGCTGGTTTGCCAACCGACGCGATGCCGCAGGCGACGCTCAAGAAGACGATCGGAATGACGAGCATCTGCAGCGGGCGCACGAGGAGATAGTCGCCGGCGAGTTGCCAGAAGCCGGAAATGCTGCCGCCTTGCGCGAACAACCATTGGCCGGTCGCGATCGCGGCGATGAGCGCGACGAAGAGAAACGCCGTTTGGCGCGCTGCGCCCTTCGAGGAAGTCGACATGCGCGGATGCTAGTCGAGGATCTCATCGATTGTGCGCGTGGGTGGGCGGTCGCCGCTGCGGCGGCTCCCTCTGGCGCAAATCACGCTTCTCTCAGCCCGCGGCGATTCACTCGCCGCGAGGCTGGCCAGAGCGAGCGAAAGCGAAGCGAGTCGCGAGCGCTCAAACACGTCGCGAGCGCTCAAACTCAGTGCACGCCATGTTCAGCAAGCCAACGCTCGGCATCGATCGCGGCTTGGCAACCCATCCCGCTTGCGGTGATCGCCTGGCGGTAATTGGCGTCAGCGACGTCGCCTGCGGCGAACACACCATCGATGTTCGTACGGCTCGAACGGGTCCGAAGCATCACGTAGCCCTTGTCATCGAGTTCGATGCCGGTTCCCGCGAGGAACTTCGTTGCTGGCGAATGACCGATTGCGATGAAGAGGCCCTTCACCGATAGCGTGCGACGCTCCTTGGTGAGGACGTTCTCGAGAACGACACCCTCGATGAAATCCTGTCCGACCACGTCGACGACGACCGAATTCCAGACCGCTTCAGCCTTCGGATTCTCAAGAATCCGCGCCTGCATCGCCTTGGATGCGCGGAACGAGTCACGTCGGTGGATGACGTACACCTTCGACGCAAACTTCGTGAGGTAACTTGCTTCTTCCATCGCGGTATCGCCACCACCAACCACCGCAAGCGGTTGATCGCGATACACCGGCAGAGCACCGTCACACACCGCGCAGGCACTGACACCGCCCCCGTTCATCGCGAGGCGGAGTTCATTCGGAAGACCGATCCAGTTGGCCGTTGCGCCCGTCGCGATGACCACCGCATGCGTGCGAATCGTCTCGCCCTCGCTCGTCTCGAGGACGAAGGGTTTTTGCGAGAAGTCACAGCGGACGATGTCGGCATGCGTAATGCGCGTCCCAAATCGCTCAGCCTGTTGCTGAAAGAGCGCCATCATTTCGGGGCCTGAAACGCCGTGCGGAAATCCCGGATAGTTCTCCACCTCGGTCGTCAGCATCAGCTGACCACCCGGAAGGACCGGAGCCGGATTCGCGGCGGGAACACCGATCACCGCGCGCGGCGAGAGATTCGCACGCGCACCGTAGATGCACGCCGTCCAACCCGCAGGGCCGGAACCGATCACCACCAACTTCTCGACGTCGTTCATTGCACTCATCGCAACTCCAACTCAGGCGTCGGACGCCTTCGGTATTCCGTCCATCAACAGCCTCGCTGACCGGGCAAGGTCACCCTCGCCAAAGCGCAACGCGACTCGCATTCCAAATCCTCACCACGTCGTTACTCGCCTTGCCCGCGCGCAATCGCCCGGAGCGCAGGCCACAACACGAAGTCGTCCGCCTTGCCGCCCGGCGCGTGACGTGCCGCCTTGTTCGACTCGCCATCGCCATTGCGTGCATAGAGCACGCAACCGGTTGCTTCTACGCGACCGTCCGCGGTTTCGATGCCCCGCTTCGAGTTGCCGAGGTAGTCGTACATCAACTGTCCGTAATCCTTGTCGTACGGATCGAAGTTAAAGCGCTTCGGCATGAACTGAGCGTATGCCATTTCGATCTTGTCTGGCCAAGTGCCGTACTGCGCGCGATAGCCACAGAGTCCCGCGGCGATCACTGTTCCGCAGAGTTCGGTAGAAAGGCGACGACGCAATTCGAAGAGCGCTTCGATGTCGCTTGCGACAAGCAGCACCGCTGCGTACTTCACCGGATTCGCACGCGAATACTCGGTTGGGAGCGTCATCATCGTGTCGAACGGGCGCATGCGCCAACGTCGCCACCAGTCGTCGTAGATGTCATTCAGTTTCTTCGTGCTCGCCTCAAGGCTGCCGTGGACGCTGGCGATCTTGACCCAACGCTTCGACGCACCGAAGGAAGTCAGCGGCTCGTCTTCCGATTGGAGCACGGCGAAGACCTTCGCAAACTTTTCATTGTCGGGTTGCCCCGTCGAGTCGAAGACGCTCTCGAGAATCGCTTCACCGATGACGAGATCGCCCTCCGGCATCGCGAGTCGCTTGAGACGTTCGTTGTCTTGCGGCTTGATGAACGGATACTCACGAAGCGCAATCTTCTGGAAGAGCGCGGCCGGCATTTTCTCGCGATAGGTCCACATCACGTCACGCTGCAGCGAGAGCGCGTCGCAGAGCATCAGCATCGATGCGACCTTCTCTTCGTACATGGTCGCTTCGGCAGCTTGGCGCAACACCTTCGCGTGCGCGATCGCGAGCGCGAACGCGTCGTCGTACTTCCCCGCCTCGCAAAGCCGATAGATATCGGCCGCGACGTAGGTGCTGATCGCCTCGAGCGCCTTCAGGTATGGGAACTCAATCTTCGCAACGCCGTCCTCGAGCGTCACGTCGGCAACAAGTCCGCGCTCGACAAACTTCTTGTCGACGCCACCGGTTCCGTACGGCACACCGAGCACTTGGCAGTTCTGCACTTCGAGCAGTGCCTTTCCAAGGCCCGAATTCGCTTCGGCCCACTTGGTGACGGCCTCAAAGCCATCCATCCCAGGCCAAATGGTGTTCTGGTTGAACTCAGGCCCGAAGTCGACCGGCGGCTTCGTCATGTCGAGGTACGCCGTGAAGAGTTTGGTCGCGCTCTTCGAGGGCTCGCTCACGAGCGCCCAGGGAGCGTTCAACTTCTTCAACATGTCCGACTGCTCGTCGCGCGCAAGCGTGGGCGAGGCGAACGAGGCGCTCAGCGTCGTCGCGAGGACGGTGGAGGCAGCGAGGCCACCAAGGATGCGTGGGAGTCGTCGGAGCATGGTGCGAGGAGCGTGCATGGATTAGGGATCCAAGTTGAGAGAGGCAGACGTACGCGAACGAAATCTGCAGCCGAGCGTTGCGGGCCGAACTTCGGTCTGACACGGGGACGCGACCTACAAGCAGATGTCGCCGCGAACCCGTGCCGGGCGATGCCTCCGCGAATCCGGAGGCGACCATCGCCGGGCCGCGCAATCTAGCAGGAAAGCCCGGTACAGTTCCTCCCCCGCCAACTCGCCGTGCGCGTCACGGACGCCGGACACACACGGCGCGTCATCTCTACCCCTTCGCGCGACCCAACCGATTCATGAGCCGCTCCTCCAACCGCCTTCGCTGCCCTGACACCGTCAACGTTCTTCTGCTTGGTACGGGCGGTCGCGAGCACGCGCTCGCGTGGCGACTCAAGAAGAGCAAGCGACTCGGAACACTGTGGGTCGAGGCGGACGCCAACGCCGGACTGACCGAACTCGGACGCATCTGCCCCGAGCCGACGAACGACACGTTCCGCCTCACGCGTTGGTGCGAACGTGAAAACATCTCGCTGGTGGTCGTTGGGCCGGAAGCGCCGCTCGCTGCCGACTACGCGACGAAACTCGCCGATCATCCGCGTCGCGTCGTGTTTGGACCATCGAAAGCCGGTGCGCAACTCGAGTGGGACAAAGCATTCGCGAAACAAGTCATGCGCGCCGCGAGCGTGCCGACCGCTGATGGCCGCACATTCACCGACGCCGAACAGGCGCTGGCCTACGTCGAGACTCGCGTCGACGGATGCGTTGTCAAAGCAACCGGTCTCTGCGCGGGCAAGGGCGTTGTTGTTTGTAAGACGATTCCGGAAGCCCGCCGCGCGGTTGAAGATTGCCTCGTTCGCAAAGTCTTCGGTGACGCGGGCAACACCATCCTGATCGAAGAACTTCTGGACGGTCCTGAAGTTTCGGTGCTCGCGCTTTGCGATGGGCAGTCGTTCTGGATTCTCGATCCTGCACAAGACCACAAGCGCGTCGGCGAAGGCGATTCCGGCCCGAACACGGGCGGCATGGGCGCGTTCAGCCCGACTCCAAAGGCGACCGACGAATTGCTGCGCATCGTCCAGCGCGATGTCCTGGTTCCTACCGTCGACGCACTCAAGCGCATGGACATCCCGTTCCGCGGCGTGCTGTACGCCGGCCTGATGGTGACGCCCGCTGGCCCCAAGGTGCTCGAATTCAACACCCGCTTTGGTGACCCGGAAACCCAGCCGATCATGGCGCGGCTGAAGGGTGACCTCGTGGAACTCTGTTGGGCGACCGCGACCGGGCAACTTTCCGAGGTTGAACTCTCGTTCGATCGCCGCGCTGCCTGCTGCGTTGTGGTGTGCTCAAAGGGCTATCCCGGGAACTACCCGAAGGGCCTCGAAATCACCGGGCTCGACGAAGCGCGTTCGACGGAACACGCGCCAGGTGAAGAGATCCTCATTTTCCACGCCGGAACGACGCGAAAGAATGGCAAGGTCGTGACGAATGGCGGCCGGGTACTTGGAGTCACCGCACTCGCCGAGTCGGTGGAACGAGCGAGCGCCTTGGCCTCCGAGGCCGCGGCGAAGATCCGCTTCGAGGGCGCGTTCTTCCGACGGGATATCGGGCGAACCCTCTGATCACCGCCGAGCGATCGGGTCTTCACGCCTCCGCATCTTGCGACGCGTGCTTTTGCCACGATCGAAGCTGACATCAGAGCCACGATCAGAGCCGACATCGGAGCCGACATCGGAGCCGCGATCGGAGCCGCGATCGGAGCCACGCTCGAAGCCGACATCGGAGCCGCGATCGAAGTTCGTCGAGGGTCCACTCCCCGCCGGAGTCGAGGATCACTGCAGGTCAGCCGTCCCCGAGCGCGGAGACTGTGACCGAGGCGCGCGTGGCTGCGAGCCGCTTCTTGCGTTCGTCCTTCGAAATGTTCGGGGCGTTCGCCTGACGAGCGAGGTCGGCGGCCTGCTCCTCCAGATTGCGGAGTTCAGTTCGCTTGTCCTCCGGGAAATCACCGGAGTTGCCGGGGAGCAGCGTGGACGCAGCAAGCATCCGTCCCAGTGTCCGCGCCGCGTTCGGGTTAGCCCGCGCAGCCGTTCCAGCGGCCTTCAGGACGGAAGACAGCGTTAGGAGGTCTACCTTTGCTCGTCCACCTACAGAAACCGCCGCGCTCCGCCGATCACTTCCTGCCACTCCTCTGCCTTGACTTGAAGGAACTCCAGCAGCGCCTGTTTGTTCGGAAACATTTGCGGGACCAGAAGGCCGTCCAACTGCTTGGGTTTTTCCGACTTCACCATCAACAGCAGCATCTCCAACTCCTGCCTGATCTCCGTTGGCAAGGCGTTGAATTCCTCTTGGGTCATCGATGAAGCCCTGCACGCCTCGGGCAGCGACATCTGCGCGCTGCTCTGCATTGAGCGCGAGTTCTCCGCCCCAGAGTCCGGGGTAGTTGTCGATGTTGCCATTCGCGTCATAGTTCGGATTCCAGTTCCCGCCGATGTCCGATGTCCATGCCTTGGTCAGTTCGGACACATACTCGGCGCGCTTCTCCGGAGTCTCTCCGAAGTCCGGGTAGTTGGGGTCGAAGTCGTAGTAGAAGGTCTGGTTGAAACCGAACTTCTTGTACAGATACGGAAGTTTGCCGAAGCCCTTCTCTGCTCCGGGCAATCTTGCATCATAGGCATCGAGACGCAAGGGAAGGGCCGTCTCAAATCCGATCGCGTGCAGCATGATCGGGGCAACGATGCCAGTTACCGACCTGTCCTCGTTGCTGAACACCCCGACGATCTCATTGCCGTTGTAGGCGATGGATCCATCGTCGTTGAACTCGACCACGCGCTTGACCGCACACCCGGCATCGATGCCAGCGATGCGGAAAGTGCGGAGGTACGGAGTCTTCGCATCGACACCTTCCGGAAGAACAACATTGGAAAGACCACGGGACGCACGGTCCTGATTGACCTGATCGATCTTGTCGGAGATGGTCTCCTGAAGGTTCTTGGTCGTGTACCGCGTCAGCGTCTTGTTGGCCGGATTCCTCTGCAACGACTCAAGCCACTGCACCGGGTTGTACGACACGACCGGAGTACCCTGAGCCATCGCCGCTGCGGCGGCGATGAGGCGTGGGCGTTCCGCCACGGGGACATTTGCCCTTTCCAGAACCGAGATCGCAGGAGCGAGCAGGTTGTTTGCTACGGTCGGTGCTTCCGCAAGGTTGGTCCCCTTCCTGCGAGAACGCAGGGAATTGCGTGAAGTCGCGTCGAGTGCGCCCGCAACTCGGCGGGCGCGGCGCTCACCTCGAGTTCCCCCCAAAAGCGAACCGAAGTGTCCCAAAGTTCGGCTTCAACCATCGGCAGAGAAATTTCGCTCCGCCGCCCCCGCTCCGATTGCTGAACCGTATATTACGGACCTTCCTCGGCGCGCCCGCGTCGCGGTGGTTTGTTGTCGCTCGCGTCAGGCATCTGCTCCACGCGCTCGTCAACATCACCTCCGTCGATCCGTTCGCATCGTGGGCGCTTGTTCGTTGCGATCGCGTTCGACGAGTTCTCGTCGCCGTCCAATCGCCGCGCGCGAGTGTGCGTCAGTAGTCCGCTGTAGTCAGCATTGTGTTCAGGATGTTGGTTGTGTTTCTGGTCAGGTTTCAAGTCGCGTTGCTGTCCGAATCGCTCGTTCGAGCGTGGCAACAGCAGTCAGATTTGCACCGCCGGTCGCAGGCCACCACGCTTGATCAACCAATCCTGACTCAGATCTCGTTCGGCAGTTGCCGTGATGTTGCCTTGATGTGGCCTCGATGTGGCCTCGATGATGAGTTCGCGCATGAACACCTCTGCTCCCCGGAACCTCACTTCGCTCTTCCCGTCTCTTGCGACCTGCCGCGCGTTGACGCTTGGCAGTCTCTTCATCGGCCTCACCGCCGCGGCGAGCACCGCGCTCGTGGTGGAGGCTGCAGAGGTCGGACTCGCGCAAGAGTCCGGAGCGGCGACGCGTGTCTCGTCGCGCGCGCTCGCGTCGCAAGCGCTGCTCTCACAGACCCCGATCACGAACGGCGAAGATCCGACGGTCGGCATGCTCAAGCCGCGCCTTCCGCTTCCGAAGGTTGATCCTGTGTCGATGCTGCACTCGGGCATTGGTCGTGGGCTCTTCAAGCCAAACGCGGAAGAGATGGCTCTCCCGGGCACAATCATCGTGAAGTTCCGCGATGAAGTCCGCGCGCGACTCAACACCGGCGCCGACATGCCAGTTGTGAGCGAGACGGGCGCCGACCTCACAAGCTTCCTCGCGATCGCAACGCGCTCGGGCGCGTCGATCACGCCGTGGATCAACCGAACCCCGGCAGAACTCGCCGTGCTTGAAGCGCGCGCAGAAGCGAACACCGGCACTGAAGCTCCCGACCTCGCGGGCTTCGCGCTCCTTTCCGGTGTGGAGCCCGGACAACTCTTCAATCTTGCTCGCGCTATCAACGCGATGGACATCGTCGAGTTTGCGACCATCGGTCGCGACTATGCGAATTTCCAGTGCGGTGAGAATGGTCAGCCGTGCTTCCTCCCCTCGTGCACGAACCCGAGCAATTGCAATCCTCAGTTCGGCACCGAATTCACCAACTATGGATGCAGCAGAATCGAATGCTGCGAAGCAGTTGCAGCGCTCGACCCCGCATGCGGTGACGATGCGTTGAACGGTTGGGACCCGCTCTGCGCTGGAATCGCGAACGTCATCTGCGCCGGCCTCGGCACCCCCTACAGCGGCGGTGGCGCGTTCAACCCCTGCTTGACCGACCCGGTTCTCTTCACCGACATCAATCCGATTTTCGTTGACTACTACGTCAACCTGCAGGCAAACGACTGCTTCCTCCCGCACGGGAACTTTGGTTGCAGCCGTCCGGGTTGCTGCTTCCAAGTCTGCACCTTCGACCCCTCCTGCTGCGAGCAGGGCTGGGATGAAACGTGCGTGACCCTCGCTGCCTCGAACTCGTTCACCGAGTGCGCGCGCCCGGACATCACAACCGACGCTTCACCGAACCTCATTGCCCAGAACATTCCGTACCCCGGCACCGGCGTCATCGGCGGCAACCAGGGCATGCAGTTCTACAACCAGACGCAGCCCCGCGCCGACACGCTCCTTCCAGTTGACATTCAGACTGGCACCTCAGAGCGCTGGGCTGGCATCGTGCCTTATCGCACCGGTTTCTACGGTGAAATGCTCGGCATGTCGGGCAACGGTATCGCGTTCGAGGAACTCAAGACGTTCCAAGACTTCGTCTGGAACACCTATCAAGGCGCGGGCGGCAAGCCGGGTTCGCCGAACCCGAACGTCTACGGCGCTGGCATTAAGATCGGCGTCCTCGAGACGTCGGCCTTCCTCAACCACGAAGAGTTCATCCTCTCCGCGCCAGCCGACAACCCGCTCCGTCCGTTCGACGGCCCGCTGCTGAAGACGCCGCGCGTCATCGCGGAAGAAGACCAAACGCCATACTTGCTCGAGCAAGGCGCGATCTCGGCAATGCACGGCACGAACGTCCTCGGTGTGCTCTTCGCCGCCGACAACGGTTTCGGCATCAACGGTGCAGTCCCCAACGCGCAGGGCTACTTCTACCCGATCGTTTCGGTGGAAGAAGGTTCGCGTGCCCAGAACGCCGTCATCACTGCGCTCGAAGATTTCCAATCGGGGGACGTGATGAACTTCTCCTGGGGCTTCAGCGCGGGTTACCCGTACTTCGCCGGAAACTACCAGCCTGTCACGAGCGACCTTGGTTTCTCAGTCCTCGTCGCGCTCGCGTCTGACCTCGGCATCACCTGTGTCGTCGCCGCCGGTGGCGACCAGTTGGGTGGCGGACCGATCCTCGGCGTCGGTGACAGCGGTGCCATCTTGGTGGGTGCCTCGCTCACCGGTAACGTGGTTGCGCAAACGAATTCGGGCGAGATCGCTGGAGAGGTTGTGAATGGTCCTCAGCCGTCGCTTGCTGGGAAGACCTACACCTTCAACCCCACGGGCCTGACTGCGTGCGAAACGAACATCTTCGACGTCACCATCAACCCGGTGCGTTACAAGTTCAGCAACGTCAGCGGAACTGGTGCTGAAGATTCGACGATTGACCTGAACGCCCCCGGTCAGTTCATCCCGACCGCCGGTTACTCCGTCACCCACATGAACACCATCGTTGCGAATCCGACGAACTGGTTGTTCAACGGCATCAACGATGCGCCGTCGACTGGCCCGACTCCGGAGCTCCAGGCCGACAAGCTCCGCAGCTACACGCAAGACTTCAGTGGCACGTCGGCTTCGGCGGCGCTCATCTCTGGCGTGGTCGCCTCTGCGCAAGCAGCAGCTCGTCAGTTCTACGGTGCGCCTCTTGCACCGCGAACCCTGCGCGCCCTCCTTACGAATCCGCTCTTCAATTTCGAGCAGTGCAACGCCGACCAAGGCAACGGCACGATCGGCTTCTGGCCGAACCTGACGCAAACTGGTCCGCAGATCCTCTCGACGCCGTTCGCAGACGGAAACCTCACCGACATCGTGATTCACACGGGTACCCGTCCGACGGGTTACTTCTGGAACTCCTTCCTCATCAAGGCTGCGGATGAGAATTACCTCCGCATCGAGTCGGTTTCAAAGAACGCTGGTTCGAGCATTGCGGGCCTCGCGTATGTGGCCAGCGGTCAAACGACCGACGTCCAAGCCAATCTCGTGACTGAAGAAGATTTCCCCAAGACGCTTGGTCTTCGCACGACCAGCCGCGCAACCCGCGCTGGTGTGTACATCGGCGGCTATGCGAAGAACTGGGTGAGCGGACGGTACGTTGCGCTCCCACTCACGGTGGGCGATCCGTTCCTCGGTATCGGTGCTGCGGATTACTACTTCGCCGTCCCCGAGTCGTTTGATCTGACGGAGTTCATCCAGCCCGGAACCAAGCGGATCGATATGCGTGTCTACACCTGCGGCATCGGACTTGTGCTGAAGCACCAAGTGTGGCACGACCTGATTCGTGTTGAAGTCAACAATGTGCTGCAGGCTCCGTGATGCTTCAGTCGAGGGTGCGTGACTCATCACGCTCGCTCGAGATCTTCCGCCTGAACGAACTTCGCTCCGTACTCATCACCCTTCAGGTCAACTCAGATCACTCGTTCACTGCGAGTGATCAACGGAAGCCCGAAGGAACGAATGATTGACCTTGGCAAGGACCCACCTGAACATGGCCATCTCCCGATTCCTCTGCTCTCTGCTCCGACCATCGCGTGACACGTCGTTCCGCGCCGTTGGTTTGGGAGGATTGACAGCACTTTCACTCGCGTTCCTGATGACTTCCGGCGCGATCGCCCAGGAAGCGCCGACTCAATTCACCGCGTCACCTGTCAACAAATTGAACGGTGGTGCGAACCCCGGCTTTGTTGAATTGACGTGGGTCACACCTCCAGGCGTCAGCGACGACCTCAAGTACTACGAGTTCGTTCGTATCTCGCTCCGTCCAACCGGCTCGCCAGACGACGTCGCGGCATGGATGGTTCCGTTCGATCCAACAAATCCACCGACGTCATTCTGCGATCAGGTGAATCGCAACCCCACGCTCGCGACCGCGCCCTATCGAACCTACGAGTTCGCGGCGTATCGCCCGCCAGCGCCACCGGCTCCGGATCCAGCCTATCCCTTCCCGTACATCGCAGGACTCGGACCGAACTGGGGCGTGACTCCAGATGGTGATCCCGATCTCACGACTCCCCCAGTTGCGCTTGGTCAGCTCCTTCCACCCAGCAACGGCGGCGTGCCGACGGGTCCCAGCGAGTCCCCGTGGACGGCGACGTTGCAGGCGACCGCGTACCGCTACTACATGCGCGCGGTCTACGACACGAACGAGCAGGCGCCTGCGCCACGTTTCGAAGGTTCGGCTTGGGTGACGGACGACGGTTGGCGTCAAGTTGTTGTCGACGTCGTGACTCCGCTCGGGCCAGTACAGACCCCGTTCAATCAGGTTTCGATGGGCGACTTGTACGTGACCGACGTCCGTCGTCCGTTTGTTCAACCAGTCCCAGCGAATCCCGCCTTCGAGCAGTACTCCGACATCAACATCCCATTTGGTGATGTCGACGGTTGCCCGATCGTCGGCGTTCGCCTCCAGTGGAAGGCCGGTCCGACGACCTCCGCTCCTTCCGCAGACTCCTGCGGTGCAGCTCCGTGGCCGATTCTCGGCGACCCACGCAACACCGCGACCGGTGCGCCTCTCGTGACCGCAACCTTGAACGGCGACAACGTCACTTCGGGCATGAACACACCAGGTTTGCCTGGTGGCTCCGTCATCTTGACGGTCGAAAACGGCTCGGACGAGTTGTCGCTCCTGACCCGCGGCGCCTTCCTTCGGAACGGCGACATGCTGGATGTCATAGACGGCAGCCCACTTGATGTCGCGCTCGGCGGCGCGGGAAACGGCACGTACTACGTTTCAGTCCTTGAGAACGACTTCTTTGGCGTGCTCGGCGGAGTCAGCAAGATTGCCCTGAGCGTCAATCAAACAGACGCGGTCAACTTCAATCGGGCGAACTTCCTCACCGCGAACGCCAACTCCGGTGGCCCTGCCACCTTGCCGTTCATCGGCGAGGCGACCGCGGTCGCGGCGACCGATATCGTCACGCTTCCGCCGGGCATGTACCTCAACCAAGGCGACGAGATTGAGGTCATCGACAGTTCGCTGCCCGCACTCATCCGAAGCTTCTTCGTCATTCGCCAGAACACACCGGCGGCAGCTCGAACGACGCTTCCTGCGAACCAGATCAAGCTGGCTATTAGCGCGGCGAACGCTCAAGCACTGACTGCCTTCAATATCACCGCGAACGCCACTTTGACGATTCGCACTCAGGGCGCTGGTCTTCCGGTGCGCTATCGCGTTGAGCGCGGCTACGTCTCGGCGAACGCTACTGCAGTCGACCTCCCGCCCGACAACGTGTTCACGATCTACGAGAGCCCAGAAATCGCGGACCTCGCTTGGACCGGCCTTGGCACATTCCAAGCGCTCCCGACCCCGACCGATTGGACCGTTTCTCGTGATGTCATCTTCGATGACACCTTCCAACTGCCGAACCAGAATCCGCCGGTCTGCCAGTTTGCCTACTGGTACGGCGTAACGCAGTTCATTACGCTCGACACGGAGGGTCTCTACGAGATCACCACTGACTCGGCATCGGTGCTTGTCGACCCGACCACCGGCACCCCGATTCTTCCGATCGGCGCGTACGCCTGCAACAACGTCGATCTCGACGCAACCGGTGTGGTCGGGCCGCTTGCGAATCCCGATGAGTGCTCTGGCGCCACCTTCTGCATTCCTGCAGGCACCTCGACTGTTCTCGGCGACCGTATTCGTGTGACGTGGGACGTCGCGGCACAGACTTTCTACTCGCAATTCCGCGTCTATCGCGGCGTCTGCCCAGAGGATGATCCGACGCTCTACGACGTGCAGGGCCCGTTTGTCGTTGTCCCCGGCACATCAAACACGTTCAGCGACTTCGCGACTGCGCCAAACACCAAGTATTGGTACCGCGTCGAAGCATTCATGCCGCTTTCGGGTTGGACTCAAATCACCCCGCCTGAAATCGGCTTCCGTCTCCCGCCGCCGAGCGTCACCTCTGCCACCGATGGCACGCTCGTCAATCGGATTGACGGAACCGTGAGCAAGCCAACCGATTGGGATCCGGCCACGATGCGCCTCTGGCGTCGCGTGACCTCGGTCAACCCAGTGGTTTGGCAGGACATGGGCCTCATCACCGGAAACACCTTCTCCGACACCACGGCGCAGGCTGGCTTCGTCTACGCCTATGCGGCGACGGCCCATTCTGATGAAGTCGATGCGGACTCGATCCGCGGCGTGGTCAACCAGGGTTACCCGGCGGTTGGCGCTCCCACCAGCATGGCCGCAACGACCAACTCCCCGCAGTACGTTCGTGTCTCGTGGGCTTCGCCGGTCGCCTCGGGTGCACCGGTCTCCTACCAAGTGTTCCGTCGCAAGTCTGGCACGAGCCGCTACACCCAGATCGGGACGACCACATCGCTGGCATACTTCGATGTTACGGCAGTTCCAAACACGAACTATCAGTACCAAGTTCGTGTCCGACTCAGCAACGGAGCGCTCTCCGCGTTCTCGACTGCAGTGACCGGTCGCCGCATCGTCGTGCCAGGCACGCCGTAATCGAACCCTTCAGTCCTCAAACTCTCGCGGGCGGCTCACTCGAGCCGCCCGCATTCTTTTTGCGCTTTGGAGACTTTGCTGCAGCTGCACTTGTTTCGGAACTTTCACGCCTTTCTGAAAGTTCGATTGTCCTCGTCGGAGTTCGCCGCTACATTTCAAGTCCGTGGCCGATCGCCCCCCCACAACCTCGACGCGCGCAAACACGACCGCTCTTGCCGGCGAAGTTGCGGTCGACGAACTGACGGCTGCGCAAGATCGATTCATCGCCTTCTGGGGTGAGATGGGCACGCGCTGGGGCGTCCAACGCTCAATGGCTGAAGTCCACGCGCTACTCTTCATCGCAGGCGAGCCTCTTGCCGCAGAAGACATCATGGAACGCCTTGCCATCTCACGTGGCAACGTGTCGATGACGCTCAAGCAACTGGTCGAGTGGGGACTCGTTCAGCGCGTCAAGCCGCGCACAAAGGCGGGCGAGAAGTCAGAGCGTCGCGAGTACCACCAGGCCGAACAGGACGTCTGGAAGCTCTTCTACACGATCCTCCGCGCGCGCAAGCGTCGCGAGTTTGATCCGCTCATCGAAGAGTTGGGAACGTGTCGGGTTGCGGATCGCAACGCGCGCCGATCCGATCGTGCGAAGTCGCACGATCAAAAGATCGACGAACTGCTTGAACTCTGCGTGATGTTCGATGGGCTCGCCAACGCCATCTCAAAGTCCGGCAAGGGCATCGAGCGCGCCACGAAGGTGTTGGCCAAAGTTCTTGGAGGTTTGCGATGACACCTGCTGAACTTCTAGAGCACCGCACTGGCTCGACGGAGCGTACTTCTGGCACGACGGAGTCCGTCGACGTCGTGCATGCGCCGTCCACTGGCACGGCACAAGATCGACGCGAGATGGTCCGCCGAGTTCGCAACACAACCTCTGCCATGGCGCCTGTCATGACGCATGTCATGAAGCCCGTCACGGCGCCCGTTTCGTTGCGACTTGTCTGGACGATCGGCCTGAACGGCCGACTGTCCTGCGACGTTCGAACGAGCGATGTCGGCCCTCGCGCCACTGGCGACGTTCGCAATCTCATCTGCGAACTCTCACTCAAACTTCCCTCTCGGAAGGTCCTCGGACTTCCGTCCGACTCGGTGAGCCCTGCAGCTGCGTCGATGCCCGCCATGCAAGATGTCAACTGCCACGTCGCGCACGTGGCCGTACTCTCCCCGCAGCAACAGGTGATTTCGCTTCAATTCGAAGCAGGCCGCTGTGCCACGATTGACATCTTCCAGCGCGATGCACAGTCGACACCACTCATCTTTACAGATCTGCCCTCAGTCCTTGGACTTCGAGGCGGAACCTATGTTCTCACACACGTCGAACTGCGCGACGCATGATTGAGGAACGACTCTGATCGGATGAAGCGCTCGAAAAGGCTCTTGATACGAGGCTGGAAAACGAGGTTGGAAAACGAGGCTCGGAAAACGAGGCTCGGAAAACGAGGCTCGGAAAACGAGGCTCGGAAAACGAGGCTCGGAAAACGAGGCTCG
>CAIWCL010000306.1 GCA_903911205.1 uncultured bacterium | reverse complement strand
GTTTGAGCGCTCGCGACTCGCTTCGCTTTCGCTCGCTTTGGCGTGGATGACGCCAAAGGTCGCCGCCGCAGCGGCGACCTTCGTGCCAATCGCACGGAACTACCGCCAATCATGCCGCGGATAGCGGCGCCTGAGTTCGTTGCGCATCTCGGGGTAGAGCACGCGCCAGAAGTTTGCGAGGTCCTGCGTCACTTGCAGCGGGCGATAGTTCGGACCGAGGATTTCAACGACGAGTGAGATGCGTCCGCTCGCGACTTTCGGCGTCTCATCGAGACCGTAGAAGTCTTGGATCTTTGCGCGTCCACGCGGCGGCTTGCCGGGTTCGTACTCGACCTTCATGTTGAACCCGCGCGGCATGCGAATCGCGGCGGGTGCCATTTTCTCGACGAATTGGATGTCGTCCCACGAGAGTGCGCTTCGCACCGCGTCAATCGCCGGCTTTGCCTCGACTTCGCGCGCTCGTACGCAGCCTGAGCAGAGTTCCGCGCGTACCACGTCGAGTTCGTCGTCGGCGTAGGTGATAATCCCGCGCTCGGGGAACCACTCCGCCACGCAGCGAACACGCGCAATCCACGGTTCGCAGTGCTCGTCCCAACCCGAGAGTTTGATCTCGCCCGATCTGATTCGTGCGACGAGTTCCGCGTCTACTTCAGGCGACGACTTCGCAGGTCGTGCGCGGCGCTCGACAACCGCGCCATGAAAGAGCGTTTCTTCAGCGGTCTCGACGGCGCGCGTTTCCGCGTTCCATCCGGCAACGGACCGCGTGGTGAATGCATCGGGCAGCGCATCTTCAACGAGCGCGCGCGGTACAGGATGTGCGACTGGAATGGACACGAGTCGATCGTGATCGGGGCCAGATTCACGTACTTCGAGTGCAACGAGAAAGCCCGCATCGTGCACGAGCGACTCTTTCGCGAGTTCGACGCGTCGCCGACCTGCGAGTGCGCAGTGTGGCCGCGAAGTTTCGAGTTTGAACGCGATGCGATCGGGAAATCCTGCGATCAACGATTGTGAAACTGCTTGGTTGGATTCATCTGTGTTCGACGTTGGAGCGATACGCTCCACGCTGCGCATCAACTGTTCCGACACAAGTACTGCCTCGCGACACGCCAAACGATCTGCGGCTGCGTGAAACTCGCGGCGTTGCGCGCGCGCGAGGAGCTTCTCGCGTGCTAGTGCGTCGCTGCGCGGATCGCCCTCATCAAGGAGATCGAGTAACGCATTCGCGGGAACACTCTCGGCAGGATCGCGATCAGAAAGCGCGGCCGCGATGCGAGCGACACGTTCTCTGCATCCGAGTCGTGCCGCTTCGACGAGCGCGCGCGCGAGTCGCGGATGCGCGGGGACACGCGCCATCGCGGCGCCTTCGTCGGTGAGTCGTGTGTCGTGTGCGGGCGCATCAGCTCGGATCGCACCGAGCGCGACAAGTGTGCGACGCGCTTCATCGATGCGTGTGGCATCGGGGGCATCGAGCCACGGGAATCGCGCGAAATCGCGCACGCCGAGCGACAGTGTTTCGAGCATCGCGCTCGCAAGGTCGATGCGCGCCACCTCGGCCGCTGTGTGTGCCTCGCGTCGCTCGTGTTCGGCGATCGACCACAATCGCTTTGCGCGCCCTGGCGCTGTGCGGCCAGCACGACCTGCACGCTGCTCTGCACTTGCCTTCGACACAGGCTCCACACGAAGCGTGTCCATCCCGCGCAGCGGGTCGTAGCGATGGATGCGTGCGAGTCCAGCATCAATCACTGTTCGTACGCCAGGAATCGTGAGGCTCGTTTCCGCGACATTTGTGGCGACGATGACGCGACGTCGTTTCGCAGGATCGACCGCTGCAACCGCGCGATCTTGCTCGTCGGGCGTGAGTGAGCCGTGAAGCGGCAACACCTCGACATCGACCCCCGCGCGCGACGCTGCAGTGCGTGCACGTTCACATGTCTTCATGATTTCGTAGGCGCCCGGCATGAAGATGAGGACGTGTCCAGGGTCGTCGGACTGGCCGCGCGCGTAGGCATCGAGCACACTGCTGAGTGCACTTGCTGCGAGATCCCACGGAGTTTCACGCGATGGCTTCGCGAGATATTCGATTTCGACCGGAAACGAGCGGCCCTCTGCAACGACGGTTTCGCAACCAAGAAACCCCTCCAATCGCTGCGCCTCGAGTGTGGCACTCGTCACAATCATGCGAAGATCGGCGCGTCGCGACTCCTGCGCGAGTTTCACAAGTCCCAGTGCCACATCCACGGCGACGGAGCGCTCATGAAACTCGTCGAGAATGACGGCGCCGACCTTGGTGAGCATCGAATCGCGCTGCATTTGCCGTACGAAAATGCCATCAGTCACGAAGCGAATACGTGTCGATGACCCAACACGACGATCATGGCGAGTTTCATATCCGACGATGTCGCCGAGTTCGCTCCCGAGTTCTGCAGCGACACGCGCAGCGAGTGTGCGCGCGGCGAGGCGTCGTGGCTCAAGGACAACGATGTCGCCTTGGACGGCCGCATGATCGAGCAGAAATTTTGGTAATTGCGTGGACTTTCCCGAGCCTGTTGCGGCGACGACCACCAAGCGATTCGAGGCTGCCACGGCATCTCGCACACGCTCGCGAATGCGTTGAATCGGCAATTCTTCCGGTGTTGGCGGTCGCGACGAACCCGCCATCAGATCGCACTTTCATGCCAAGAATCGCCGCCGCCGCGTCTGCGGTGACGGGGGCCGCCGCGTGTTCCATCACCCGACACGCGCTCTTCCGCGTCGGTTTCGAAGCGAGGAAGCGTGGGAGCGACCACGCGCTTTCCGGTGTGCGATTCCCAAACGATTTGCACGGCCTCATCAACGCTGTCTGTGACACTGAAGATCTCGAAATCACCAGGGCTCACGGTTTCGTATTGCTCAAGCAGCGTGGTCTTCATCCATGCAACGAGCGGATTCCAGAAATCTTTACCCACGAGAACCACGGGAAACGGCACGATTTTCAGCGTTTGAATGAGTGTGAGCGCTTCGAAGAGTTCATCCATC
>CAIWCL010000305.1 GCA_903911205.1 uncultured bacterium | reverse complement strand
CTCGAGCGGCTCGCCGCGCGCGGTCTGCGATTCTCCGATGCCTACGCCGCTGCGCCTGTTTGTACGCCCTCACGCACCGCGATCCTCACGGGTCAATCGCCCGCCCGTACCCACATCACCTACTGGACGCTTGAAAAGGATCGCGATACGTCTTCGCGCCACGCGCGACTCGATCCGCCGGCGTGGCAAGTCAACGGTGCGCAACCAACGGGTTCTGAACTCCCGCAACTTCTCACAAACGCTGGCTACCGCACGATCCATGTCGGGAAGGCGCACTTTGGTGCGCGCGGCACCCCCGGTGCCGATCCACTCAACTTCGGTTTCGACGTCAATATCGCGGGTCACGCCGCGGGCGCACCCGGGTCGTTCTTCGGAAGCGACCACTTCAAGGATGCCGCGCGCAAGCAGCGTGGAAAAGTCGCACCCGCGGAGGCACCGGCAAGCGTGTGGGATGTTCCTGGGCTCGAGCGATGGCACGGCGAAGATGTCTGGCTCGATGACGTGCTCGCCCGCGAGGCGTGCGATCTCCTCACCGCCGCAGTGAGCGAGAAGAAGCCGTTCTTCCTCAATTTCTGCCCCTACGGGGTGCATACGCCCATCATGGAGGATCCGCGATTTGCCGCGGATGGCACCGAGCGCGATCCAATCGAACGCGCGTACGCCACGATGATCGCGGCGGTCGATGATGCGCTTGGCCAGATCGTCGCACGCTGCGAGTCACTGGGCGTCCTCGACGACACCATCTTCATCTTCACCTCCGACAACGGCGGGCTCTCGGCGCACGCGCGAGGCACGGCGCCCGATGGCGCGCGCGCCCATACCCACAATGCACCGCTTCGATCTGGAAAGGGTTCGGCGTATGAAGGTGGAGTTCGTGTGCCGCTGGTCGTCGCAGGCCCTGGAATCCCGCACGAAACTGAGCCACGCTGCGCGCCGGTCGTTGGCACCGATCTCTATCCAACAATTCTCGCGTTGGCAGGCCAAGCGGTGCCGACAGATCGTCCGGTCGACGGTCTTGATCTGACTGCATACTGGCGCAGCGGTTCCGCGCCCGAGGCGCGATCGATTCTGTTTCACCAACCGCATACGTGGGGGCCGAAAGGGCCGGGAATCGAGCCGTTCAGCGCCATTCGCGTCGGCGATTGGAAGTTGATCTGGTTCCACGACGAAGTCGGTGCGATCTCGACGCAGGACCGTCCGCCCGGGGCATCGACCGCACCATCGCGATTCGAACTCTACGACCTCGCCCGAGATGTCGGTGAACAGAACGAACTTGCAGACGACGAGCCTCAGCACTTCGAAATGATGCAACGTGCACTCTTCCGCGCACTGTCGGAATCGGACGCCCAGTTCTCCGTCGTGCGCGCGACGGGTGCCGCGGTCCCGTTTCCGAACAACTGAATCTTCTTTCATCGGAGACCGCTGTTTGCTACATTCCAGAAATGGCGGAAAGATCGGTGTCGATGGAAGAGGATTTCACTGTGCTCCTCAATCAGGCGCGCGCGGGGGACGAGGCGGCGCTCGAACTCGTTTGGCGATCGGCGTATGACGAACTACGCGTGATGGCGCGAGGGATCCGCGCGGGATACTCCCACCGCGGAACTCCGAGTCCGACGACGATCATCCATGAAGCGTTTCTCAAAACCTTCACCGGGCGCGTTGCGGCATCTGCCGATCTTGCGCCTTTCCCAACGACAACTACGACGACGACGACGACCGGACAGTCCGCGGCGGCGTGGGATAGCAGGGCTCACTTTTTCGGTTCATTCGCGCGAGCGATGGCGCAGTTCTTGATCGACTGGCGTCGAACCGCAAACCGCCTCAAGCGTGGCGGGGGCGTCGAACCTGTCGCGCTCGGTGATGCCGACGCGGCAATTCCGAGTCTCCAACCGCTCACCGAGTTTGACCGCGCGCTGCGCGAGATCACACCTGTACTGGTCGCCGAACTCGAGAAACTGCAAAGTGATGCGCCCGATCTCGCGGCTGTCGTATGGCTCCGGTACATGGCGGCGCTGAGCCTTGAAGATACGGCGACGATCCTCGGTATTGCTCCACGGACGGTCAGTAAGCGTTGGAACGCTGGCCGCGCGATCCTGCGTCGCGAAGTCGGAAAGCAACTCCGCGATAGTCGCCGCGAGAGCGACCCGTCGAGTCGCGAGCATGGCAGGGCTGAAGATGGCAAGTCCCGGTCTCCACAGTGCTCATCCGCTGTATCGCCCTCGCAGAGCGCGCCGACGAGCGAGAAGGGAGGTTCGTGATGTCGGCGCATGAACCAGCGCATGACTCAGCGCATGACTCGGCGCATGACTCGGCGCATGACCCAGCGCATGACGCGGTGCATGACTCGGTGCATGACTCGGTGCATGACTCGCAACCCGATTCGTCTCCGCGATCGACTCCGGTGACGCCCTCGCCATCTGCATTGAACGCGGCAACCCCGAATTCGGTTTCGAAGTACGACGTTCTCACAGATCTCCTTGACGCGACGATCGAAATGTCGCCCGAGGAGCGCGTACGTTTCCTCGAGGGTCTCAAGTCGCGCGACGTGGGACTCGCGGAAGAGCTCCGTGAACTTCTCGACGCGTTGCCCGACCCGGAACTTCCGTCCGCCGTGGCCGCCGCTGCGAACGAACGCGCGCCGGACGTCGGGCTCGCCGGTGCGACCGAGACCAGCCGCGCGCGACCCGATCTCTCTAGCGCGAGCCCTGCGGATCTTGATCCATGCACCTCTGATCCCTTTCTCGGCGAACCCGCCGTTGGTGAGATGATCGGTGGATGTCAACTCGCGAGCATCCTTGGTCGCGGCGGCATCGGTACGGTCTTCGCGGCGGTGCAGATGGAGCCTCCACGCCCGGTTGCGGTGAAGGTCCTTCGTGCGGCGAGTGCACGCGCGAGCCATATTCGCCGCTTTCAAACAGAAGCTGCCGCACTCGCGCGCCTCGAGCATCCCGCGATCGTCCGGATCTATGCGTCGGGCATCGCGCGCCGCGAGGGGCTCGAACTCCCGTACATCGTGATGGAACGCGTCGAAGACGCGCGAAACATTGTTGATTGGGCGCGTGCATCGCTTCGAACGACGCGCGAAATCGCTGCGCGATTCGCTGATGTCTGTGATGGAATGCAGCACGGACATCGTCGTGGCCTGATCCATCGCGATCTCAAGCCAACGAACATCCTTGTTGCGGCAGACGGGCAGCCTCGCATCATTGATTTCGGCGTTGCACGCATCTTTGGCGACAGCGCACCCCGCGCGCACGAAACGCTCGCGGGCGCGCTCATCGGGACGCCTGCATACATGGCGCCTGAGCAGTTCGAACTCGCTTCGGCCGAAATCGATACGCGCGTCGACATCCATGCAATCGGAACGATTCTCTACGAAGCGCTCTCGGGTCGCCGCGCATATGACATTCCGCGACATCTCTACTTCAATGCTGCGCGTATTCTTCGCACGACCGAGCCCGTCGCGCTCCAACGGATCGATGCCAATATCCCGCGCGACCTTTCCGCGGTCGTTGCGAAAGCGATGTCGAAAGACCGCGAGAAGCGATACGCGACGATGGCAGAGTTCGCCGAGGACTTGCGCGCATTCGTCGATGGTCGAGCGGTTCGCGCGAGGCCGGAGTCACGGGGCGAACGCGCCATACGTTGGATCCGCCAAAATCCGTCGTGGGCAACGGCGATCACTGCGACCGCGATTGCAATGCTGGCCTCGACCATCTTCACGACGATTTCGTGGCAGCGCTCTTCGCACCAATTGATGCTCGCAAGCCTCGCACGCGCGGCGACTGCGTCCATCAATCTTGAGACGAACACGACAAAAGAGCGGCTCGCGGAAGTGCGTGAGATTGCGGGTCAAGATATTCCTGCATTCATCTACGGCTTTCTTGAGTCGCCCTTCGAGAGCAACACGCTTCCGCAAGGACCGATTGCAGGAAGTGCCCATCGCTATACGGGATCGCTTTCGCCTGATCGAACGCGATGGATCGCGACAGGAGACGGGCCGCAAGTTCTCGTGCTCGACATCGCGTCGGGAAGTGTGCTCCGTGCGGAAGTTCCGAATGCTCCGAGTTTCACGTGGGCCTGCGGATTCAACGGTGATGGTTCACGCACCCTTGTCGGTTGTGAGAATGGGCTCTACGAAGTGACCGAGGATGGTCGTTGCGTCCCGATTTTCGAGCAGTCGATTGGACAGGTACGCGCGATTTCTCCAAACCCAGTCGACGCGCAGGGGTTCTATTTCTTCCCAGGAAGCCAAGCGATTTATCGATTTCCTTTCGCGTCCACGCCGCCGAAGCCTGACGCGACCCTTGGCGCAGGTGGTGGACTTGGGACGCTGAGTTTGGTGGGACGGCGCTTGTATGCAGCGGCTGCGGATGCGAGCATTTATGCATTCGATGTGCGCGACGACGGTTCGCTCGAACGCGACATGGCGTTCCAACCTCCCGTCGGGCGCGGCATCGCATTGTCGGGCTCTCCCGATGGCGAGCATGTTGCGCGCGGTCTGTATCAAGGAGCGGTGGAGGTACTTGACGCGAAGACCGGCGAGCGTTTCGCGCGGACCTTCATTCGGCACGAAGTCAAAGTGGTCGCGTTCTCACCAAGCGGTGCCTTTCTCTTTGTGGGTGATCGAGGTGGACGTATTCACCGCTACCGAGTCGACCGCGATGAATCCACAGGTTCCGTGCGCGATCTCATTCCCGCCGGAATGCAACGTTTGCTCAATCCTGATCCCGTATGGGCGCTTGGGCCGCTTGATGATGAGATTGTGGTGGCGAATATCGGCCAAACCATCGTCCGCTTGGATTTCACGCCGCGTTGGAGTTCTGCGCCCAAGCCATTCCCCGATGCAATCGTGCACAGCGTTTCGCGCTTCGACGGTCGCCGCATACGCGCGGTCGGCGATTCAGGCGTGGTGCGTGAACTTGATCTCGCGACTGGCTTGTGGACGGACGTTGCGAAGATGCTCGTGACGTCGCGTAACGTCACGATTTCTCCTGATGGTGAAGCCGCCGTGACGTGGGATGGAAACACGATCCGTGTGTGGAGTTTGCCTGTGACGCCCTCGCCTGCGAGTGCATCGAGCGCGTCGGTCGCGACCGAACTCAAGCCAGTCGAGATTCCAGCAACGGGTAGTTTTGATCGTGTCGCATTCGCGTGGAAGAGCGATGGAACGCAACTGGCGATTGCGTTGGAGCAGCGCGTATTCGTGGTCGATCGTGCGGGCTCGATTCTCGCGGACAGCCAAGTCCCGCTGGGAATCGTGCACACGCTCGTTTGGGGTGCGCCTGACCAACTCTTCGCGACGTCCTCAAACGGCCAGCACATTCGGACGGATCTCTCCATTCAAAACGGCGAGATCATCGCATCAAAGCCAGAGAGCGGCAGTTTCTACTTCACCAAAGCAAACGGTCGTGTTGTTCACTTTGGTCTCGGAGGTGAGCTCTTCGTGTATCCGCGAGGCGGTGCCGAAGTTTTGCGCGGAGTGCCTGCGCAAACACTCAAAGGTCACACGGATGTCGCGACCGCTGTTTCGATCACCGAAGCTGCGGACGACGAGTGGGTCGCCACAGGTGGAGAAGACGGGACCGTGCGTGTTTGGAGGCTTTCGAGTGGCGATTGCTATCTGACGACACCGCCCGCGGAAGCGCGCATTCGCTCGGTGCAATGGGCGCCTGACGGGCGCAGCCTTCTCTCGATTGATCACATCGGGAACGTCCGCTTCCTCGACAGTCTTCCGCGCCGCGAGCGGTTGTTGCAAGCGGCGAACGCGGAACAGTGAGTTGGGCTCATCGCGCCGCCGTTTGAGTTCCGCAGAGTCTGTGTCGTGCGGTTTTGCTTCGTGGCAGTACTGATGCGGGAGAAGCACGCATCAGAAGCAGCTCGCTCGAGGCGAATCTCACTTCGCCACGTCGTAACCGCGACCCGCATATGGCCAGTAGCCGCCACGCATATTGAGTGCGTGATATCCGTGCCGCGCGAGGAACGCCGCGGCGCGCGCGCTGCGATTTCCGCTGCGGCAGTAGCACACAACAGGTTTTTCGCGCGGGAGCTCGTTCGTTCGCGCACGCAGATGCGTGAACGGAACATGCACGGCGCCGGGAAGATGTCCTGCACCAAATTCCGCACAGGTCCGCACATCGACGACGGTCACTTCGCCGCGTTCAACGAGTTGATGGACGCGCACTGGAGAAATCTCGTCGACGCCCAGAGTTGCGAAAGAGCCTGTTGCGAGGCGCGAAACGGTCGTCGGTTCCACAAATCCGTCCAACGCGTCGGGTGCAATACCAACGCGCATCAAAACTCGCGCAATTTCAGGCACAATCTTTGAAGCAGCGATGAGGACGACGCGATCTTCATCGTCGAGATAGTTGGCGACCGTTGGTCCGAACGAACGTTCAAACGGCGCGCTGATCGAGTAGGGCAGTCGCGCGTCGAGATAGTCGTTCCACGCGCGGGTGTCGATCACGGTGAAGCGGGGATCCTGGCATCGTTCTGCAAACTCGTCGGAGGTGAGTTCGCGAACTATGGGAGGTGCCGAATACGCGCGGCCACCATGCTCGTTCAAGCGTTTGACGCGCGCAAAGTAGGGCGGTGGCGCGGTCGTGCCTTGCATCACGGCGCTCTCGAAGTCGCCGTTTTCGGCGTGCGCGCGCATCGCGCGATTGATGACGCGTTCGATTCCAATCGTCGTGGCGGGGAGATTGCAAATGTTCGTGCCGCACGCGCTACCCGCACCGTGTCCAGGGAGCACTTGCGTTTCTGCGGGGAGATCATCGAGTCCTGCGATCGAAGCGCGCATCGAATCGATCGCTTCGCGGAGCGACATGCCCTCGGTTGCGAACGCGCCAAGATCAGGTCGCCCGACATCGCCGACGAAAAGGAAATCGCCTGAGAAGAGGAGATGCGCGCGCCCGTGCGGCGAGGCGAGTTCGAAGGAGAGGCTTTCACGCGTGTGTCCAGGCGTATGGCGCGCGGTGAATGCCAAGCGGCCCACTTCGAAGCGATCGCCTGCTTGCACCCGTGTGACGCGCGCGCCACGAGCCAGTGTCGCTGCGGGAATCCACGCGGGCTCAGGGCCTTCTGCCGAGAGGTATGCGGCGACGGGGTGATGCGTCACGAAACCCTCAACCCCGCTGACGAAGTCTGCGTGTACGTGCGTCTCGGCAACGGCGACGATGTGATGCCCAGTTTCGCGAGCGATATCAACGTATCGATCGATGTCACACGCAGGATCGATGACGATCGCCTCGTGCGTTTCGTCGCAGCCGACGATGTATGAGGCCTGCGCGAGTGTTGAATCGAAGACACGCCGAAGGAGCATCCCCGGAGTCTACCGTTCGCGAGTCGTTTCATGGAAGTCTGCGCGCATTTGCGGGTCTTCGGGGCGAGTACATTTCCCGCGTGTCTACTGAAAGCCCTCTCCGACAGAATCGCTCCGCTGCCGCTGCCTTGAAACGTGCGGAATCGGTGTTTGCAAACGAAACTGGGCCGGTCGATGACCGATTTCTCGCGTCACTTGCGAGGCTGCTGCACGAAGCGGGGACGCCGTCGCACCGGATCGAATCCATCGTGAGCGGTTGCGCCGATCGATTAGGAATCAAAGCCTCCATCTTCTCGCTTCCGACGTGGATTTCGATCAGCGTCGAAGATGGCGATCGGCAGCGAACGTCGAATTTTCGTGTCGATCCCGGTTCGCCCAAAATGGCGTTGCTTGAAGAGACCTACCGCGTTGCCGATCGTGTGGCAGCGGGGGAACTCGACGCGCCGCGCGGCCTCGCGGCGCTCCGCACGGGCTACGAGCGCCTGTGGCGTCCTCCGTCGATTGCGATGACCGTGGGCTACGCGCTCTTTAGCGCGGCGGCGGCGCGGCTTCTCGGCGGCACGGTCGACGACATGATCGTGGCGCTCCCCGTCGGATTCTGTGTGGGTCTTTCGTTGCGACTCTCAGCAGGCCGACGTGAACGCGAACTTCTCTCTGAGTTCGGTGGCGCGTTCTTCGCCACACTCTTCGCCGCGCTCGGGGTGCTCATCGCGGCGAAAGCGAGCATCGAAGCGAACATCGCAGTCGTCGCGCTCGCGGGAATCGTCACGTTGCTTCCGGGTCTTGCGCTGACCACGGCGATGAGTGAACTGTCCGCGCGCAATCTTGCCTCCGGCAGCGCACGGTTGATGGGCGCCGTGACGTCGCTCGTGGTCATTGCAATGGGCGTTGCGGTTGGCGAAGCGACGGTGCAGTTCCTCGGGCTCGGCGCGCTGAGTGAACAGCAGATGCCCGTCGCGGGTGCGCTCAGTTTCGATATCGCAACGGCGGTCGCACTCGTCCTCGGTGCACTTGGAATCGCGATCGCGTTTCATGCGCGGCCCGCGCGATTCTGGCTCGTGCTCTCGTCGTGTGTTCTCGGCTACGTCGCAGCACGCGTGGCGCGAACAACGTTCGACGGTGCACTCGCGCCGGTCGCCGCGGCTGCGTTCATCGGCATCGCTGGCAACGTGTACTCATGGCTGCGACGACGTCCCACGGGTACGGTCGTCCTCCCTGCAATCGCGTTGCTGCTTCCAGGAAGCATCGGTTTCCGCGGCATGCGGAACCTCATCTCGCGCGACACGAGCGACACACTCGCGGGGCTCGATACGTTCACACATGCACTCGTCATCGCGGCATCGATCGCCGCAGGACTCTTGATCGCGAATGCGCTCGTTCCGAGGCGTATTCACGCGTAAGTCACAGCGCTGGCATCGCTCGCGGCGCGCAAGTGATGGGCGTGCGAATGCGATAACGTTCGACGAACCCATTCCCGTCGTCCGCGCGCGTTCTGTCAGGATGAGTGACCATACCGCGTGGGTCGCCTATCGGGAGTGCCCGTTGCAGGAAGGCAAGCGTGCGAACTGTGGAATCAAGATGCGGGTTGAGATCGTCGCGCTGCCGCATCTCGCATGCGCACGACGATGCCGAGCGGATCTGTGCACGTGAGGGGAATCAGGCGAAAATCTGCTTCATGATGCGCCCGTGCACATCGGTCAGTCGATGGTCGCGACCGCCGTGGCGGAACGTAAGCATCTCGTGATCGATGCCAAGCAACGCAAGAATCGTCGCGTGGAGATCGTGGACGTCGACCTTGTCGACCGCGGCGTAGTAACCGTAGTCGTCGGTTTCGCCGAAGGAAAAACCTGGTTTGACACCGCCACCCGCCATGAACATGGTGAAACCGTGTGGATTGTGGTCGCGGCCGTCGCCGCCTTGCGCGGTGGGCGTTCGACCGAACTCGCCTCCCCAAAGGACCAGCGTGTCTTCCAACATGCCATGACTCTTGAGGTCGCGAATCAAGCCAGCGATGGGCTTGTCGACTTCGGCGGCATTCGACGTGTGTTGATTCTTCAGATCACCATGCTGATCCCACTTGTAACTGTGGGTGCACTGAATGAAGCGCACACCCGCCTGCGCGAATCGCCGCGCAAGCAAGCACTGGCGACCGAAGTTTTCCGTCTTCTTCTCGTCGATCCCGTAGAGCTTCTGCGTCGCTTCCGATTCGCCCGCGAGATCCATCACTGCAGGCGCCGCAGCTTGCATGCGATAGGCGAGTTCGAAACTCTCGATGCGACCTTCGAGAGCGCCATCGGTGCCGTTGCGCTCTGCATGTGCGCGGTTCAGTTGCTGCAGAAAATCGAGTTCTTTCCGCTGCAGTTCGCGCGGAAGTCCTGCAGTCATGTGCTCAAACTGCGCTTGCGATGCGGGAATTCCGGCGTGGCCGATCGGCGTTCCGTGCGTCCACGCCGGAAGGAACGAACTCGAGAAGTTGTTCACGCCGCCGTGACCAAGCGTCGGGCAAATCGTGATGAACGCGGGGAGATCGTCGTTCTCCGTGCCGAGTCCGTACGAAACCCACGAACCCATCGATGGCCGAATGAACGTGTCGGTTCCGGTGTGCACCTTGAGAAGGGCGCCGCCGTGTGCAGGATTTGAGCCGTGCAGGCTCTTCACAAAGCACAAGTCGTCGACGCACTGCGCGACGTTGGGGAACAAGTCGCTCACCCACGCGCCCGATTGACCGTACTGCTGGAACTTCCACGGACTCGCGTAGAGGTTTCCCGTTTCTGCGAATTGCACGCGCGGCTTCGCAAACGGAAGCGGTTTGCCGTGATCGCGTTGCAAGAGCGGCTTGTAGTCGAACGTGTCGACCTGCGAAGGACCGCCGTGCATGAAGAGGAAAATCACGCGTTTGGCGCGCGGGCGGAAGTGCGTCGCGTCGAGCACGCCCTTCACGCCACCGTTCGCTTGTGCTTCGCGCGCGAGAAGTCCCGCAAGTGCGATCGAGCCAAAGCCCGCGCATAGACCGAGCAAAGCCTCGCGGCGCGTGAGCGGATGATGTCGGTGGTCGCAGAGCATGTGATTCGCTTCGTGAGATCAGCCGCGTGCGGCCGTGCGTGACATGTCAGTGTGCCTCGAATGGGCTCAAGGCAACAGTACTTACTCCCAGAACTTACTCCATCGTGACAAATTCGTTGGTCGAAAGAAGTGCGTGGCAGAGTCGCACGAGTGCGTCTTCTGCGTTCATGCCGCCGCGCTCAAGATCCGCCAAGAAACTGCGCGATTCGTCACGTTCTACCGGTTCGGGATCACGCGCGAGCGTCCGGCGGAACGCTTCGCGAATGCGGTCATCCGCGCTCGGCTCTTCGGACGAAAGCTCGTTTGCAATCGACTTCGCTGCGTCTTCGACAAACGGTGCATTCAAGAAGAACAACGCTTGCGGCGCGACCACGGTGCGCGGGCGACAGTCAATCGGCGCGCTCGAGTCGGGGTAATCAAACGCGCTGAAGAGCCCAAACATCGCGTTGCGAATGACGGGGAGATAGATGCTGCGGCGCATCGTGTCGTACCGCGCAGCGTTGCCGGACTGATCGTTGGTGACGTAATCGTGATCGCCCGAACCAAGCAGCGTTCCGCCCATCGTGCGATCAAGCGTGCCAGCGACTGCGAGCACGGAATCGCGGATGGCCTCAGCCTCGACGCGGCGACGCGGGAAGCGCGACAGCAAACGATTGTCGGGATCGGTCGTCGGAAGTGGCGTGTGCGTGGAACTCGCTTGTCGATAGGTCGCGCTCGTCATGATGGAGCGATGCATCGCTTTCATGCTGTAGTCGTTGGCGACAAAGTGACGCGCGAGAAAATCAAGCAACTCGGGATGCGAAGGTTTCGAACCAAGCACACCGAAGTTCGAAGGCGTATCGACGAGGCCCATACCGAAGTGCCATGTCCAAATGCGGTTCACCGCCACGCGCGCAGTCAGCGGATTTTCGGCATCGGTCATCCAGCGCGCGAATTCAAGCCGTCCGCTCTGATTCTCAGGGAAAACTGGGCTTGGCACGACGCGCTCGAGTACCGCAGGCATCGCGCGCGCGAGTTTCTCGCCGATCGGTTGTGTGTGATCGCCGCGATCATGAATCGGCGTTTCATCAACCTTCGACTCTTTCACAACGAGTGTGCGCGGAAGGGCGCTCGGACGATGAGCGTCATGCTCGGTACGCGCGGCGATCGCAGCGACGTACGCTTCACGCGCTGGGCGCGGCGTGCGTGCGAGCGTTCGAAGTTGCGCGCGAGTCGCGACATCCGTTGGCGCTTCGGCGGTTTCGAGTATGCGCTCAACTGCTGCAAAACCATCGGCAAATCGAGCGCTGCGAAGTGCTGCGTCACGCGCGCGGTCGAGTTCGTGCGCGCGCGTCGTCCAAGCCTTTGTCGCTTCCTCATGACGCGTGACTTCCACAGCAGTTGCGAGCGGTCGTTGCGCGACACGTCCGACCGTTGCGATGCTGTCAAACGTTGAAACGCTGCGGAAAATCCCAGAAAGCGCGAAGTAATCGCCGTGCGAAACCGGATCAAACTTGTGGTCGTGGCAGCGAGCGCATGAAATCGTTTGCCCGAGGAATGCCTTCGTGACAACGTCGATCTGCTCATCGGCAACGTCGACGCGTTCCTTCTCTTTGTCGGGCTCCGCGAGCATCTTTGGCCCGAGCGCGAGAAACCCAAGTGCTGCGAGGCGTCCGCGTGTTCGCGCGTCGTCGTCGGCGGTTGGATTTGCAGGTTCAGGGATCAAATCGCCTGCAATTTGCTCGGTCAAAAACTCGTCGAATGGAATGTCGCGGTTGAACGCGTCGATCACGTAGTCGCGGTAACGAAACGCGTTCGCATACGCGATGTTCTCATCGACACCGTTCGAATCGGCATAGCGCGCGACATCAAGCCAGTGGCGACCCCAGCGCTCGCCGTACATCGGGTTTGCAAGGAGCGCATCAATGCGACGCTCGTAGGCGTCGGGCGCGCGATCGGCTTCAAACGCGGCGACGTCTTCCGCCGATGGAGGAACGCCGATCAAGTCGAGGTACGCGCGTCGCAGCAGCGTGCGTCGATCAGCCTCGCGCGCTGGCGTGACGCCGGCCTCCTCAAGTTTCGCCAAGACAAATCGGTCGATGTCGTTGCGCGCCCAACGCTCGAAGAGCACCGTCGGCGGCGTTGGTCGCGACATCGCTTGGTACGCCCAATGGGTCGCGTGACGCGCGGTCTTCTCAGGAAGCGGCCGGAACGTCGCGGGGTCGACGCGGGGCGCGATCGGGTTCGTCATCGCAGAAACGGTTTGCTCAATACCCGAATCGGCGTGGGTTTCAGCTGCGGGGGCGCGATCTTGATCGGCGCGCGTGACGTGTACGGCACCTGCGACCACCAGTGCGACCGGGATCGCCGCAAAGAATGCACGCTTCGCAGCCAAACGAGATCGCTGCGCATCTGGCGAGGAAGGCGAGGTCGCATGCGAGTTGGACGATTCCGCAGGTGACATCCTCGCAGTATCCGCGAGAAGAGCGACGGGGCAAGGCCGTCCCGCGGTACGGTGTCCGAAATGACTCAGGAAAATCCACGGCCGACTTCTGACTCAACGCGCCTCTTCCTGCGTGGCTCGCGCGTTGCGCGTTTGGTGCGATCAGCCGCTCGGGTTCCTGCATGTGCGATTTTGTTCGCCGCGGCCGCCCTCGCGCAGGGATGCGTCTCCGCGGAGAAAGACCCTGTTTCTTCGAGCGCGAGCGCTGATATCTCGAAAGGCTCAACCGACCATCGCGCACGTCAAAATTCTGCAATGCCGCGGCCGGATTCCACACGGCCCGCGACTCCGAACGTTGTGCTCGTGTACTTCGACGACATGGGCTGGGGCGACATGCCCGGGTTCTCGGTCTCTGACGAGGATCGCCCTGCGTACACGCGCGAGATGCCGAACTTCGCGCGGCTCGCCCGGGAGGGCACTGCGTTTCGGAGGTTCTACACCGCGCAACCCGTGTGCAGTGCGTCGCGAGCAGCGCTGCTGACGGGCTGTTACCCGAATCGCATCGGAATCTCCGGCGCACTCTTTCCCGATGCGAAAGTTGGAATCGCCGCCGAGGAGCGCACGCTCGCGGAGGTGCTCCGCGCGCAGGGCTACGCCACGCTGATCGCTGGGAAGTGGCACCTCGGGCATCTGCCGGAGTTCAACCCGATGCATCACGGCTTCGACGAGTACCTCGGCATTCCCTACTCGAACGACATGTGGAAACCGCGATTCCCGAACATCGAGTTTCCTGAGTTGCCGTTGATGGACGGACTCGAAGTCGCTGGCTCCGTGCGTGATCTCAACGATCAAGCTGCGCTCACCGCGCAGTGCACTGCGCGCACGGTCGACTTCATCGAGCGAAACAGCGCGGCGGAGCGCCCGTTCTTTGCGTATCTCGCGCATCCACAACCACACACGCCGCTCGCGGTGTCGGCGAAGTTTGCACCAAAATCACGCCGTGATCTGTACGCAGCGGTCATGCGCGAACTCGATGTGTCGCTCGGTGCGGTGCTCGATGCGCTCGATCGAACAGGTGTCGCAAACGAAACGATTGTGCTCGTGACCTCCGACAACGGCCCGTGGCTTTCCTTCGGTTCAGACGCAGGTTCAACAGGCGGCTTGCGCGAAGGAAAGGGCACCACCTTCGAAGGCGGCGTGCGCGTGCCTTGTCTCATGCGTTGGCCGAACGAAGTTCCTGCGGGTGCTGTTTCCGAAGTGCCGTGGATGACCATCGACGTTTTCGCAACACTCGCGGGACTCGTCGGCGCGCCGCCCGCATCGGTCGATCGACCGATCGACGGTCGCGACGCGCGCAAGATTTGGCGTTGTGATCCATCGGCGCAGCCGACGCAAGAGACGTTTCTCTTCTACTACCACAACAATCGACTCGAAGCGGTCATGGAAGGTGATTGGAAACTCTGTCTTCCACATCGATCGCGCACGCTCGACGGAAAGCCTGGTGGTGTCGACGGCCGCGAAACACCGTACGTCGAGCGCGATGTTCCGCTTGCGCTGTACAACCTGGCACTCGATCCGCGCGAGTCGCGTGATATTGCCCCCGCGCATCCCGACGTTGTCGCGCGACTCATGCAGGCCGTCGAACGCGCGCGTGGAGACCTCGGTGATGCGAACGTCGGGGCGAAGGGCACGAATCGCCGTGCGGCCGGTCGCGTCACGCCGCCCGCTGGACCTTCAGGTTCTCGATCTTGAATCGTGCGACAGAGCCGCGCAGTGTTTCGACTTCTTCGGAGGATTGACGCGCGGTTGCAGCGACTTGCTGGCTTTGTCCGGCGGCCTCTTGTGTCGTCCGCGAGATTTCTGCAATCCCCGCGTCGAGTTGCGTGATTCCCGAGAGTTGCTCGCTCTGCGCCTGAGCGATCGTGTCGACGGCACGCGCGACTTCCGACGAGATCGAGACGATCTGTTCAAGTGCGGTGCGAACCTCGTGTGAGTAGTTGACGCCGCGTGCGACGCGATCGCTTGCACTCGAAACGAGCTCGGTCGTCTTTCGTGCGGCTTCGCCAGATCGCGTGGCGAGCGCGCGAACTTCCTGCGCAACCACCGCGAAGCCGCGACCTGCTTCGCCCGCGCGCGCCGCTTCAACAGCAGCGTTCAACGCGAGCAGATTGGTTTGGAACGCGATTTCATCGATCACGCGAACGATTTGTCCAATCTCACGTGCGGCGTGATCGATCTCGCCCATCGAGTGCTCAAGCCCGTCGACTGCAGATTTCGCTGTCGCCGCGTCCTTCGCGCCGCGCGTCGTCCGTTCGCGTGCGGCCGAAGATTCCTCGCTTGTACGCGCGGTTTGCTCGCGCAATTCGGTGACGGCAGCGGACATTTCTTCAATGCTTGCGGCTTGTCCGCTTGCGACGCTCGCAAGGGACTCGCTGGCGCTGGCGAGGGTGTTCGCTTCGCCTGCGAGTTCATCGGCGCTCTGTCGAACACTTGAAATCGAGTTTGAAAGTGAGTGACCAAGCGTGTTTACCGCCGTCGCAATCGCGCCGAACTCATCACGTCCGCGATCGTCGATACGCATCGAGAGATCGCCGGCGGCGAGCGTCTCGAGTGAGCGAACAGTTATGCCAGCGCGTCGACCGATCGAACGAGCGAGAGGGATAGCGGCACAGGTCACAAGCGCAACCGCGCCGATTGCCACGCCCGCGATCCACCACGTCAGCGTTGCGACAGGGGCGAGGACTTCATGGCGAGCAATCGAGCCAACGATTGCCCACTTTTTCCCAAAGAAATCGAATGGCGCGTACGCGACCATCGACGGAACGCCCGCAAGAGTCGCCTCGACGAAGCCGCTTTCGCCGCGGATCGCGTTCGATGCAACATCGCTGTAGTGACTCGCCGTTCCAGCCGTTGCGGTTTTCGCGAGTCGTAGGTTCGTGCGATACTTGCCGTCTTCGCCGACGAGCGCGACTTCCCCTGTGGCACCGAGCCCTGCAGCGATTCCGCACATGGCATCGAGTCTTTGGATTGGTACTTGCACGGCGATTGCGCCAACGATGCGCGGCGATTTTCCGTCGGGGTCGCTTGAGTCGTGTTCGACAATGGGTGCGGCGATGAAGCCAGCCGCAGCGCCGTAACTTGGCGCATACGACGCAAAATCACACGCATTTGCGGTCGACGCAGGGGACTTTGCATGAATCGTCGCGCGGGCGAGCGTGGCGAGCGTCGTCTTTGCGATGAATCCCTCGGACGTCGATTGGGCGAAATCCGTTTCCTTGAAGACCGAGTACACGAGTTTGCCTTCCGCATCGAAGAGGAAGATGTCGTAGTAGCCGAACGCCTCAAGCAAAGCCCGGATGCGGGGATGATGTTCGGCGTGCGCGCGGTCGTATGCGAGCGGCGTGTCTGCGGCATCAAGGAGGTGTTTCGAGCCAACGGGATGCGTGTTGCGCGCGATGTACAGATCCTGCAAGACCTGCGCGTTTCGATCGCTTGGGACAAGTGCGGTCGCGCCATGCCAATCGACGCCGCCATCGCGGAACCGGTGCGCCAGTTCGCGCTCGTGGTGTTCCTCAAGTCGCGCAGCAGCGCTTTCTGGGGCGAGTCCTGCGGCCGCTGCTTCGTCTGCGGCGCGCATGAATCCTTCGCGGAACGCATGCAGTGCGTTGAGCGTCGATGGTTCTGCCGCGATCGTCGCAACATGCGCGCGCATGGTGGTGAGGTAGCCTTCGAGACTCTCCGCGCGTGCGGCAAGTGTTGCTTCGAAGGAAGCTTGTCGCTCGCTGAGCAGGGCGCGCTCGGCAAGTGTCGTAGAGGCAACGCCAATCGCGAGGCTCGACGCGACGACAGCGGCAACGCTTCCGAGGAAGGTCCGCGGACCAAGCCCGTGCCACCAGCGACGCGTACGTTGCGCGGTGGTGCGTGCTGCGTCCGCGGATCTGCCCTTCAACGATGGTTTGTTGAGAGCGTGAGTTTGGGAAGCAGTTGAGTGTGCCGCGCGCATAGAAACTCCGGTGTGCGGGTCGCCATCGGCGCGCTTTCCCTCCGGCTCTCTCGTGGAGTCGAACTATCGCTTCGATTGGGGTAGAAGCCCGATCGGTGCGGGGTTTCGTGCCGAGGCGGAGGGGCACGAGATTTCTTGAATGAGCAGAAGGATTCGCAAACGAACACGAGATTTCGCGATCCGGCACAAGGCGTGGCGAAAGGAGCGGAGGCCAGTTGCTTCGCCGCGGGAGACGCCGCGGGAGACGCCGTGGGAGACGCAGTGGGAGACGCATTGGGATCCGTGCAAGCGACGCCCGCGCGAGTGTGTGTCACGCTCCAGTACGCGCAGCGCTCAGTCATCTGTGACTTCATGTGTCCCATCATGCGTCCCATCATGCGTCACATGACGTGGGTCTGTCTGCCACGCGCGCGGCGTGTAAGGCCTCCGCACCGGACCGCTCGTCACAGCATGAGCACCGACCGAACGTTCACGGACAGCAAGGAGATCCGGCTCCCGCACGGTGCCGAGCAAAATGTGCAGTGGCACGTCGCGAGGTCCGACGATCATCGAACCTTCGAGAAAGGGATGATTGAGGAGGAGCGACGTTCCGTGTGCGATGCTCGGGCGAGCGGACCAGTCGCCAGCGAGGGCGTCGCGAACAATCGATCGCGCAGTTCGTTCGACGGGGTGCGGACTTCGACGGGTGAACGGTCGTCCGGCGGAAACGTGCCTTTGCGCCGTCACATCCCACGAAAGTAGTGCAGAGTCGCGCAGGTCGCCGTAGATCGTTTCAAACCACGAGGGGTTTGCAAAGATGTCGCCCGCGATGAACTCCCCTTGAAAGAAGACGAGCATGCCGCTGGAGCCTTTCGCCGCAGCGTTCGCGGCGTCGATCGCTTCTGGCGTGACGTCGAAGCGATGCACAGGCGGTCGAGCGAGCAGCATTGCGCGGCGTGCGCGAAGTCGGGCGGCGTCGCGCTCAACCTCGCTGTAACGCCGGCGGAGGGCGGCGCGGCGTTCGCATTCGTGCGGCGGAAGTTCGCGGACCAATCGAACGATGTCGTGGAGTTCCCGCTCAAGATCTTGCAAGCGGTCTTCGATATGTTCGAGGTCGCTGAGACAATCTTCCGGCGGCGATGCGGTGCTTCCATCTGGCTGCATGTCTCGAGATGCAGCAATTCGGTGGCCTCGAGCGAGCTTGGAATGTTCAATCGAAGCGAGCACATCGTGACGGACGGTTTCGGCACCGAGCGACTGCTCCATCGATGCGATTTCGTTCCACACGGCTTGTTGATTTGCGCGCACCGCAGTGCCGGATCGGCGGCTTGCATGTACCTCTCGCATCTTTCCGCTCCGCACACTCAGCGGCTCCATGCCGCCGTGTCGGAAGGGGCTCTGTGCGGTACGACTCCAACGACCCTGTTCCACACAGGTCACAGGAATCTCTGCCGAAGAGTTGGCGCGAATCAAGATGTCGGCGTTGATACCGCGATTTTGCTTCCCGCCGCGGACGATCTGTCCGGCGAGGAGCAGGTAGTCGAACTTGGTCGGATTTCGGGCAACCAACGTTGGAACGGTGCCGCTCGATGAAATTTCTTCGATGACCAGCGTTCGGCCGCTTGGTTGATCGGTTGCCCCATCGGCGCTGGCGCGGTCGTCGCCGAAGAGCAGCACAGCATCGATCGAGGAGGGGCGGTGTCCGGCGAACACGAATGCGAACTCGAGTCCTTCCGCCAGGCTGACGGGGCGCACGGTGGTGAACTTGCCCTCAGGGGCGAGGGAGGAGCCGGAAGGGGGGCGAGGCTTTCCGTCATCCGCGCCGCACGGCGCACTGTTCCTTTCGAACGCGAGAAAATCAGAAGCAAAGCGGTGATCTACCGTCGTCATGAAGCCATCCTTTCCCGCCTGAAGGCGGAATGTGTGTCGAACCATCGGCCGTGGCGTTGCGGCGACCGCGGCACGTGGTGAATCCGGCACGTGGTGAATACGGCACGTAGCGAATCCGGCACGTGGCGAACGCGGCACGTGGCGAATCCGGCACGTGGCGAACGCGGCACGTGGCGCGGTCGTGACGTCGTTCAGCCGCGTGGCCGCGACGCTCTTCCATCGCGAGACAACCTTCCATGCATGCCCGCGCACATACGCGTTGGGTTGAGGCCGATCCTCAACCCGCTTTCTGTGATCTGTTCCACACGTATCCGTGCGACTCCGTGCGACGGACGTGCGACGGACGTGCGACGGACGTGCGACGGACGTGCGACGGATGTGCGACGGATGTGCGACGGATGTGCGACGGATGTGTGACCGCCGTGCCCAGAAGGGCCTCTTCGCCCGTTGCGACTCACCGCAGCGGAATGGCACGTGATCCGAGCCTACGCCAATGGCAGGCTCTTTCGAACGGCCGCGACAGTAGGCGGGTCAGCGAGGAAGTCAAATCGGTGCGGTGGCTTCTGAGAAAAAGTGGGCTCGGATCAAGGGGCAGGGGTCTCGCGGTGGGTCGGTCCGGGATACCTCGTGCCGCGTCGCGGGTAGACTCGCCGTTTATGGGCGTGTTGAACGCATGAGCCTTCGAGCAAAGACGACACGCGCGGCGTCGTGGCAGTTTGCTGCGCGGCTTTCTGATCGCGGGCTTCGCTTTCTTGCGAGTGTGGTGCTTGCGCGCATGCTCGCTCCCGGCGATTTCGGTGCTCTCGCGGCGGTGATGGCCGTTGCGGGAATGGTGGAAGCGCTGACGTATGTTGGTGTCGACCAAGCGATTGCGCAGAGTACGCGCAGCAGCGATCCGCGCTTCTTGGGCGCAGCCTTGCGAATCACCGCGGTGCGGGGATTCCTGCTTTCGCTCGGCATCTTTCTCGCAGCACCGTTGATCGACTGGTACTTCGAACGCGATGATTTGACCGCGCTCGTTCGAATTGTCGCGGCGACTTCGCTTTTTGCGGGACTCACCAATCCGTGGGTGCACAGCGAGCGCAAAGAACTGCGTCTTGCGCCACTTTCGATTTCGCTCTTTGCGAGCGGACTCGTGCAGATTTCCGTCTCCATCTTGGGTGCGATGATGGGATTCGGCGCGTTGTCACTCGCGATCGGCACGCTTGCGTCGGCGATCGCTGCCACGGCGACTGGTTGGCTCCTCGTCCCTAGGCGGATCGATCTCGCCTCCGACGCCGAGGCCTCACTTGAACTTCGCGCATTCGCGGCACGCGCCGCTGGAATTCCGTTTCTCATCGCGCTTTTCCTTCAAATGCCGGCGTTTGTGATCGGTCGTGCCGCCGACCTCACAACGCTCGGCGTCTTCACGCTCGCGCAACGTCTCACGTCGTTGCCAGGCGAGATCGCGCTGCCGGTGTTTGGCACCGTGCTCGCGCCTGCGTATGCGCAGATTCGTGAAGATCGTGAGCGACTCCGCCGAGTGTGGCTACTCGCGGTTTCAGGAGTTGCACTCTTGGTTGCGCCTGCGGTCGCAGCGGTTGCGGTCCTCGACGGGCGCGTGCCCGCCGTTGTGTACGGAGCCGCGTATGCTGGCCCGACGGGACTTGTCGCGTTGCTTGCATTCGCGAGTTGGTTTTCGGTGATTGCAAGTTCGTGCGGTGCGCTCTTCTGGGGCATTGGTCGACCTGATCTTGATCGCGTCGCGATGCTCGTACGACTCGCCGCGATGATTGCCGCGGGCGTGCCCGCGACCGCGCAGTGGGGCGCAACGGGATTCGCTGGGGCCTTCGCGTTTGCGCATCTCGTCTCTGCGGTTGTGTCGGTCGTCATGGTGGGGCGAGTGCTTGGGGTGTCGAGCGGCGCGGTTGTTCGTGCGTTGATGCCTTCGCTTGGATGTGGGGCGCTCATTGCTCTTGTGTCTGCGCTCGCGATGCGCATCGCGGAGGGGCGCGGATGGACAGGCGCCGCGCCAGTCGTGATCGTGCTCGCGTTTGCGGCGTGGACCATGGGAGTCTTTGCATTCCGCATGAGGAGAGTCACCCGTGGTTGATACAACAGAAGTCGCTGATTCAACCGAAGGCGCTCATTCAAGAGGTGGTGGAGTTCAAATCACACGACTGCACTGGGCGATCGCTCTTGCGCCGCTGATGCTTGTCGTTCCTGCGCACATGCTCGTGGATGCGCGCGTTGCGCAGTGGGCGCGTGGTGAACAACTTCAAAAGTCTGCCGCGATTCAGGCAGCGACCGAGATTGGCGAGAGCACGTGGTGGCTTGTGGGTGCGGCCGTGTTGTTTGCGGGCTTTGCCATCGCGAAGAAGCACAACGCCGCGCGTTGGGCGTTCGCCTTCTTCGTCGCGATTGCGGGCAGCGGCCTTGCCGGCAATCTCTTGAAGTTGATCTTCGGAAAGGCGCGACCAGAGAAGTTGTTTGAGGCCGGATTCTTCGGCTTTACCCCATTCAGCTACGGTCATGACGTCAACAGTTTTCCGAGCGGACATGCGACGACGTTCGGTGCGCTCGCGATGATGTTTGCGCTGCTTTCGCCACGATTTCGTTGGGTGTGTATTGCGCTCGGAGCGGCTGGCGTGTCGACGCGTGTGCTGATCCAAGCGCACTACGTGAGCGATGTTTGCGCAGGATTTTCGCTCGGCATGGTGGGCGCACTCGCGGTGTTTGTTGTCTGGCGCCGACGCTGGCCTACAAGTGTGCCTGTGCGCGGGCAATGGGTGTGATCAGTCGCGAGCGCTCAGGCTCGACCTTGGTCGTGGATCACGCCAGAGCGAGCGAAAGCGGCCACATGAATCGGCCACATGAATCGGCCACATGAAGCAAAGCTTCATCAGGCCGCTCAGTCGCGAGCGCTCAGGCTCGACCTTGGTCGTGGATCACGCCAGAGCGAGCGAAAGCGGCCACAT
>CAIWCL010000304.1 GCA_903911205.1 uncultured bacterium | reverse complement strand
GAGTGATGCCCGATCGCGATGTGTCACGGAACTCGCAGCGCTCGATGCGAGGTTCGCAGCGCAGGCTGGTGCTGAACTTGCGGCGATCGACGCGGAAATCGCGCGAACGAGTGCGGCTACGACTGGTGTCGCAGCACCGCAGTTTGGCTACCACAGCGAACTCGCGTCGGACCCAAACGAACCGAAGTGGGTCATGGTGGATCTCGGCGCGTCGCGAGCGTTCGATCGCATCGTCATCTATCCCGCAAGCGATCCGTTCAACGGCATCGGAGAAGGCTTTGGTTTCCCCGAAGCGTTCCGCGTTGAAGCGTGCGATTCGCCCGAGTTTGAAGACGCCGTTTTCATGATTGCCACGGGAACAAGCGCATCGCTCGGAACACCACGCACAGCACCCGTCGTGTTTGATTCGCCTGGCGCGATGGCTCGATACGTGCGCATCACTGCGACGAAACTCGCGCCGAGACTCGGCGATTTCAACTTCGCCCTTGCGGAACTCGAGGTCATCAACGCAACACATCGAAACATCGCGGCCGCAGCACCTGTGGCAAGTCTCGACACCATTGAGTCGGGCGAGCGTTGGCGTCGCGCGAATCTGACCGATGGCATCGCGCCCGGACTTGCAACTTCGATGGCGAGCATCGAAGAACTTCATCAACAACGCGAAGCGCTCCGCGGGCGCTTTGAATCACGAGAAGTATCGCAGCGACGCGCAGAACTCGCACGCGACGTGACACGCCTCGACTCGGAACTCGCCACGCTTCCTACGCCCTCTGCGGTCTACGCCGGCACCGTCCACACGGGCTCCGGCGCATTCGTTGGCACCGGTGCGAAAGGCGGAAAACCGCGTGAAATTCGCGTCCTCGCGCGCGGACAGGTGACAAGCCCCGGCAAGCGCGTCGAACCGGCGGCACTCACCGCGCTCGACCATTTGCTTCCTTCGCGCTTCGACTTGGCATCAGACGCGCCCGAAGCAGAACGCCGCGCTGCCCTTGCTCGTTGGCTCACCGATCACCGCAACGCGCTCGTCTGGCGTTCGATCGTGAATCGTGTGTGGCATTATCACTTCGGCCGCGGCATCGTCGATACGCCGAATGATTTCGGGCGCATGGGTGGTATCCCGTCGCATCCGGAGCTTCTCGACTGGCTTGCTGCGACGTTCCGCGATGACATGGGTGGCTCACTCAAGTCGCTGCATCGCTTGATCGTGACGAGCGCGACGTACCGCCAGCGGTCTGATCACACGAACGACACCGCCGCTGAGCAAGATCGTGACAACCGCCTTCTTTGGCGCGCGAACGCGCGGAAACTGGAAGCAGAAGCCATCCACGACGCTGTCCTCGCAGTGAGTGGCGAACTCGATCTTTCGATGGGCGGGCCCGGGTATCGCGACTTCGTCATCGTCAACCCAGAACACTCACCCCACTACCGCTACGACCTTGCCGATCCTGAAGATCGATCGACGTTCCGCCGTTCGGTGTATCGATTCATCGTTCGCTCGCAAATGCAGCCGTTTCTGACGACGCTCGACTGTGCAGATCCTTCGATGCGCGTCGACAAACGCAATCAAAGCGTGAGTCCGAATCAGGCGTTGGCGTATCTCAACAATGGCTTCATGCTTGCGCAGGCTGCGCGATTCGCAGCGCGCGTCCGACGCGATGCTGGTGACGACATCGCACCGCAAATCACGCGCGCGATTCAACTCGCCTTCGGACGAACAGCGCGCGAAGACGAACTCATTGCACTTACCGAATTCACGCAAAAACACGGGCTTGAGAACACCTGCCGCGTGATCCTCAACCTCAACGAGTTCTCGTTCATCGACTGAAACGGGTCATATCCGATGCACAACAACTCACCGTTTCATCGATACACCCCGCAGCGCCCACTCTCGCGCCGCGAGTTTCTCTGGCAATCCGGCGGCGGTCTTGGCGGCATTGCACTTGCGTCGATGCTGGGCCGTGATGCGTTTGGATTCGCGCAAGACAACGCGCCAATTTCAACTGCGCCCGCAGCCTCCATCGCCCCGCGTGCGAAGCGTGTCGTGCAACTCTTCATGGCCGGAGCGGCGAGCCACATTGATCTCTTTGACTTCAAACCAGATCTCATCAAGTACGACGGAAAGCCGAGCGATTTCGGCGAGAGCGTGGAGGCCTTTCAAGATGGACTCGGTCCGTGGCTACGACCAGTATGGAACTTCAACCCATACGGCGAGTGTGGCAAATTGCTCGGAGAAACGGTTGCTGAACTCGGCGCGCACGTCGATGACATCGCGTTCATCCACAACGTGACGAGTCGATCCGGCGTGCACTCGACCGCAACGATGCTCGCGTCAACGGGCTTTCAACTGCCCGGATTTCCTGGGGCTGGCTGTTGGGTGAGTTACGGGCTCGGTTCGATGAATGAGAATCTCCCGACGTTTGTCGTCATGCCCGATCACCGCGGCATGCCTTCGAACGGCGTCAAGAATTGGGACAGCGCGTTTCTTCCAAACGAACACAGCGGAACGGTGATCTATCCAGGAAAGCCGAGTCCGATGGCAGATCTTTATCCGCACGAAATCGGGCGATTTGTGCGCGATGCGAGCGAACGCGATACCCACGATCTGCTC
>CAIWCL010000303.1 GCA_903911205.1 uncultured bacterium | reverse complement strand
GCGCTTCGATCGGCTCGCCGCGCAAGTGACGCATGACATCCGCAGCGAGCGCCTCCGCTGTCGGATAGCGCTGCTCCGGCACCTTCGCAAGAGCGCGCAGCGTGATGACGTCAAGGTCGCCGCGCAAGCGCTTGCGAAGACTCTCGATGCCGACACCGCGTGCTTTCGAAAGTTGCTCCGGCGGCACCTCACGCGCGATCACCTTCGTTTCACCACTCGCGGATGTTTCGACCACGATCGATTCTGCAGGCTTGGCGACGACCGTCGAAGGAACGAGCGGCTCCTCTTCGCACACAATGCGCTCCATCTCGCGCATCAAGCGGGTGCGAATGCGATATGGGCGGTGACCGGTGAGCAGTTCGAAAAGCACGACGCCGAGCGAATACACATCACTCGCCGTCGAGAGCGGCTGTCCACGAATTTGCTCGGGGCTTGCGTACTCGGGCGTCAGTACGCGTGTTTCTGCAGCGGTCGGATCAATCTGGACAGGAGAGAGCGCGCCGTCGACGAGCTTTGCGATACCGAAGTCCAGCAGTTTCGCGGTACCGTCCGCAGCGACGATGATGTTCGATGGCTTCAGATCGCGGTGGACCACGAGCTTCGTGTGCGCGTACTGCACCGCGCGGCACACCTGCACGAAAAGGTCAAGCCGCTTTTCAATCCCAAGACGCCGTTCATCGCAGTAGCGCTCGATCGAAAGACCTTCGACATACTCCATGACGAAGTACGGACGCCCATCCGCCGCCGAGCCTGCGCCGTAGAGGCGGACGATGTTGGGATGCTCGAGCGCTGCGAGCAACTGCCGCTCCAACGCGAAACGCCGGAGAATGTCCTCCGTATCCATGCCGCGCCGGACGAGTTTCACCGCGACGTTGCGCCGAAACTCCGAGGTCTCTTGCACGGCAAGCCACACCGATCCAAGCCCGCCGCGACCAAGTTCACGCACAAATCGCAGTCCCTCTGCGACCGGAACATCATCGATGGGGCGCGGTTCACCGTGCTCGGCAGTGACATCCGCAGGCGCGTTCGAACGCGCGGACTGCACTTGGCCAGCAGCGTTGTGCGCTGCGATCCCACTCGAATCCTTCGACGACGGCGGCGATGAAGACTTCGATTTCGACACCGGCACGCCGAATGCTGGCGTTGGTGTGCCAGACTGAACGTTCCATGCCGCCGTCTCGTCGGGACGAGGCGCGTTCTTCAATGGGTCGTTCGCACGATTGCTTGGGCGCTCGGTCGGATCTTGATCGCTCATGGCAGTTTCTTTCCGCGGATCGCGCGGGAACCCTTCGAGGGACGTCGACCCCGTCTCTGTGTGTCTCCGGCCTTCCCCGTGGCGGACAGCGTAACGGACGCCGGATCCTTCGAGTCCGCGCGACGCGGCACGATCTCTCCGCACACTTTCGATTGATTTCCCGACAACTTCGCGGGGTCCACACCAGGTAACTCGCCAAGAATTGCCCGCAAACGCGCGAGTACCCCTTCGGTCGAGAGCGTGGTTCCAAGGCGATCGACGATCAACGGAAGAGCCAGTGGCGTCGGGCGCGTGGTCTCGCGCACCACGAGTGGACCCGATGCGAGTCGAGCCAATGCGCGTGACAAACGGCCTTCTTCGAATTGCCGATCAAGCACCTCGCGCTCACTCTGACGAAGGAGCAAGTTCTCCGCGTCGAACTCTCGCAGTACGTCGTAGATGAGACTTGCTCCCGCTTGAACCTGCCTCCCGGAACGCTCCGCGCCCGGATAGCGCTGAAAAACGAGCCCGGCAATACGCGCGATCTCGCGGAATTGCCGCCGTGAAAGCTCACCAAGATTGACCGCCTCGAGGAGATCCGCTGCGAGCCCTTCCGACGTGAAAAGCGCCGGATCGAGATGCTCCCGAAATGGGAACGGGTCATCCGAGTGCAGTGCGAGACCGTAATCGTTGAAGTTCACCGCGAGCGTTCCCGGGCTGCGTCGGCCAAACCGAAGCGCGAGCAACACCGCGAGCCCTTCGTGGACGAGCCGTCCTTCGAAGGGAAACAGGAAAATCTGTTGCCCCCCGTCGGCACTTCCGAATTCGACAAGAATTTCTCCCAGCGCCGGGAGCGCCGAGAGATGCATCTGCGTCTCGAGAATCGGACGAGCGAGGCTCATCTCCCGACCTTCGAAGTTGCCGCGCCGCGCTTCATCAAGCGAGCGGCGAACGGACGCGGATAGCGCAGTTGACAGTGGAAAGCGCGATCCGTTCCATCGTGGGGTCACGTCCGCACGCGTTGTGCGGCGCACCCACGCGGTCATATCGCGCAGACGAACAAACTCCACGATGTCACCCGCGAAAAGAAACGCGTCGCCTTCGTTCAAGCGTGCGATGAAACTCTCTTCAATCGACCCAAGGCGTCGTCCGCCAACGAGTGCGACAGAGATCGTCGCGTCGGCCGAGATCGACCCGATGTTGAGCCGATGCACCGACGCCGCCTTCTTATTCGGAACCCGATAGACGCCATCTTCATCACATTGCAATCGATGAAACTGCGCATATCGCGTCAGGGTTCGTCCACCGCGAACGGCAAGATCGAGACACCAGTCAAACTCCTCGCGCGAAAGCGATGCGAAACTCGCGGTCGTTCGTACTTCGTCGAAAAGTTCATCTGCGCGAAACCCACCGCCCGTGCCGCACGTGACAAGGTGTTGCACGAGGCAATCAAGTGGCACGTGCCAACCATGTCGCTCCTCGATTTCCCGCAACTCGATCGCACGTCGCGCGGCGGCAATCTCAATGAGTTCGAGCGCGTGCGTTGGAACGCAGAGCACTTCACACGACGCACCCGGCCGATGGCCCGAGCGGCCCGCGCGTTGGATCAACCGCGCGATCCCTTTCGGCGAACCGATCTGCACCACGCGTTCGACCGGCGCAAAGTCGACACCGAGATCAAGACTCGATGTCGCCACCACGATACGAATGCGCCCCGACTTCAGGCCAGATTCGATCTCCTCACGCTGTTCGCGTTCGATCGAACCGTGATGAATCGCCAGAATCTCGCGCCACTCTGGCTTTTCCCATGAAAGCGCGGCAAACCAACGCTCGGCCTGCGAGCGGGTATTCGTGAAGACAAGCGTTGGTATCGCGGGGTCGAGCCATGCGACAAGCGACTTCAACATCGTGAGCCCAAGGTGCCCAGCCCAAGGGAAGCGCTCAACCGAATCTGGAAGAAGCCCAGTGACGCGGATTTCTCGCGGAATGTTCGCGTGCACGATCGCGGCAGGATTTGTCGGCCCCACCAGGATCCGCGACGCGTCTTCAATATTTCGCAACGTCGCCGAGAGCCCCCACGTCTGCACCGCGGGGGCGAATTGCCGTAGCCGCGCGAGTGCGAGCTCGACCTGCACTCCTCGTTTCGATGCGAGCAACTCGTGCCATTCGTCGACGATCACGCCGCGGACCTTCGCAAGAATCTCGCTGGCCCGATCGTTTGCGATCAAGAGCGAAAGCGACTCCGGCGTCGTGACAAGCACGTTGGGAAACCGCTCACGTTGTCGTGCGCGTTCTGCACTTGATGTGTCGCCCGTTCGCGAACCCACGGTGACCGCGAGGCCGAGTGCATCGACCGGAGCGCGGAGCGCCAGTTCGATGTCACGTGAGACCGCGCGAAGCGGAGTCACGTAGAGGAGCGCCAGTCCTTCCGGCGACAGCGCGGATGATGCGAATGCTTCGAGAAATCCAAGGTATGCCGCGTAGGTCTTCCCACTTCCCGTGGGGACATGCACAAGACCACTCTCACCGCGACGCACGCGCTCCCACGTCTCCAATTGAAATGCATGCGGGACCCAACCGCGATGAGTAAAGAACGCTTGCGCGATGGGCGAAACGTCGAAGTTCGTGGCCGCCGTGCGTGCCGAATTCGATCGATCCGGAGACTCGCCTTTCGCGCGCTGCCTCACGTCACCTCCGCTCGATCGAGAGAATCGTCACATCGTCCTCGAATCTCTGCTGCGAGAAACTACTCAGCGAGGTCACGATGGTGTCCACGTCGTTGACGTGCGAGCCACTCGACCCGAGGGTTGCGGCGACACGATCGAGCCCGAAGCGCTCGTTGGCAAGCGAAGGTTGCTCATGAACGCCGTCCGTCACCAGCACAAGCCGCTCTCCGGCCTTGAGTTGAAAGGTCGACGACTCATACCGCTCGCCTGCCATGACACCTGCGGCCAATCCGCTCGCAACGTCAAGCCGGATGGCTTGCCCCGCGCGAACCAAGAACGCAAGACCGTGTCCCGCGTCGCACGCGTGCACCGCTCCATCCGGCGCGATCGCAGCAACGAAAAGAGTCGCAAATTCTGTGGTCTCGCTCCGATGGCAGAGGAACTCGTTGAGCGACGCAACGATCTCTCCAACATCCTGAGTTCGCTCGGCCGACGCGTAGAGCCATGCCTGCGCACTTGCCATGAGCATGGCTGCAGCTGGTCCCTTGCCGACAACATCACCAACCCACGCCAATGCCGACCCGTCGTGCCGCAGCGCGACGCCCGCAAAATCACCGGCAAGAAGCGCACCTGGCTGCGAGAGCAAGCGCCATCGGACAGGACCCGTTTCACCGTGATCGCCCGGAAGCAATCGCTGCTGCACAATGCGAGCCCGGGCAACGTCTTGCTCGAGTTCTTCCAAGCGACGTCGCTGAAAACTCTCGATGACCAACGCACAAATGCGCGCGGCCGCGCCAATGAACTCGGCCATCGCGCCATCGACCGAACTTCGTTCGCGCCGGGAATCGAGGTAGAGATACATGCGCTCGCCTTCATCGAGGGCGAGACGTGCACACACGATTTCACGGACGCCCGATCCCGCGATGCTTTCCGCCGCACGAATATCGGAAATCTGTGAGAGGTGTGCAACGCGCGACGAATCCTCCGCCGCCGCAAGCACGGTTCGACTTACAACGCCCGCGCGCGCGCCTGCGCTCGCAATGATCTCGACTTCCGTTCCACTTTCGCCCATACGAACGAGCAACGCCCGCTCAAGATTGGTGACCGACACCAGTCGTTCGAGCAGCATCGTCCCGGCAGATTCTTCGTCACCATCGCGCGGAATCTGACGAATCACATCCATCAAGACCCGCATCGCATGCTCGGCGCCGCCTTTGGTTCCAACTTGGATCGTACGCACCGCTTCGGCATCGCCCGCGAGGGATGAAGTCGCCAATCGCTCCATCGCATAGCCGAGTCGCACCGCCGCTGGACCGAAATGCACGATGTCACCCGCCGAAACTCGCACGGGCTTTCCGGCACGAGCCGGCACACCATTGACCCTCGTTCCGTGTCGGCTACCCAAGTCCTCGATGTAGGCTCCATCAGATCGCAACGTCACTGCGGCATGCTGCCGAGAGACGGACGCGTTGTTGATCCAGACACCACAATCGGACCCGCGACCGACCATGAGTCGATCACCTGCGTTGAGTCGAATGGGACGGAGCTCCGGAGCTTCAAGCTGCGTGAGTTCAAGGGGGAAATCCGGTCGGCGGCTCGACGTCGTCACGGCGCGATGGTACCCGACGCGCTGCGTGGGCTCTCGCGCACAGGCACACGGCCGTTCCGCGCATAGAAGATGCCGACACCGACGAGCACCATTCCCGTCGCGAACAGCAGCGCCACGCGGATCAGCGTCGGGGCGCCGGCGAGATCTACGAAAAAGAGTCGCAGGACAAGGAGAACGAAGGTCATGAGCCCGCCCCAACGGAGCGCGGGCAGACGACGAACGAAGCCAAGCACAATCTCGCCAACCCCCACGACGAGAATCCAACCGGCGACCGCAAGCGCACCGAGTCCCGAGCGCGTCCCCCCTGGAAGGATCGCCGCGAGTAGCAACGCTCCCAGCGGTACCACGGCGACGGCGAACATCATGGTCGTGCCCGTTGCAAGTCGTACCAGATGAGGATTTCCAACGAGCGCAAGCCGACCACCCCACGCGGCGACTGCAACCGCGGCGATCGCAAAGAGCGCAAGCCACGCGGTTGGTGCGACTCTGTCGCTCGCATCGAAGAGTTCCGCGAGACCGGTGAACGATGCAATGCACGTCGAGATCACAACGAGCGCCAACCCCGAGACGGCCGCGTCACCGGAAGCGAACTTCACCCACCGGGGAAGCAATAACGCGAGTGCAGCGCCAAGAATGCCTGTGACTGCGACAAACACCAGTGCGAGATCGATCGTTGCCAGTCCGTACTGATCGCCACAACTCACCGCAAAGATTGAGACTGCGAGAGAGGTCACGCCGAAACCGATGGGTTCGAGCACGGCTCGCGCCGCGCCGAGCGATGGATGCCGGACTGCGGTCACCGACGCAAGCGCGAGGACGGCGAGCGACCACGCTCCGATCTCCAAGCGTTGCCAACCAGAACCACCAAGCGCACCCCAATCGAAGAGCATGACGCCCCAGAAGAGATAGCCAAGGGGAAGCAGTACGAGCGCGACGACCATCATGGCTCGCCGTGCGCGAGGGACGAATGCAACGATCGCCGCGGGCAACGCAAACAGACCCGCGAGCACGATGTCCGGCGAGAAGAGTGCCGCGGGCGCGCACCATGCGAAGGCGGCGAACGCCGCGCGCACCGAGTCGGGGAACGTTCGCACGCGCAACGCCGCTGCCGCGAAGAGCGTGCATGCACCGGCGACCACGCCCACCATCTCCCATGAGATGCGCAACCCAATTTCTGCTCCGAGAGGCAGCGTGATCGGTACCGACGTCACCGACATGGCCTCGAAAGCGTTCCACCAAATCGCCATACCAGCGCACATCGCGAGAAGCGCTCCAAGTATGTCGAAGGCGAGCATGCGGCGACGCTGCCCGGTGAAGGTGAGCCCCAGCGCCATCAGCGCGGTCGCAAGTGACTGCCCACCGCGCGGCGCGAAATGAACGAAACCACCAACGAAGAGTGTGACCCCAAGCGCCAACGCGACGGCACTCATCCTCGTGCACTCCACGCTCGTGCGATCGATCTCTTCACGCGCGTCCTGTACTTCCGCGGGATCCGTTGCGGGTGCCGCGAAGGAGCGAAGCAGCAATCCCGCCGACGCAAGTACGCCACCGGCAAGCGCGGGAAACCACGCACGCAGATCGCTCGTCGTCGTCATGCCCCAGATGTTGATTTGTACGAAGAATGCACCGACGGTTGCGATCGCCAAGACGACCGATCCACTGGTACCCCCAGAGCCACGCAACGCAAGCAGCACCGAACTCGCGACGAATGCACCGAACCAAAGCAACATGAAGCCAACAGCAAGCACGCTCGGCATCCTGCCGAACATGTCGAGGAGATAGAGACCACCCATGAGCGCCGCTGCGAGCGCCATGAAGCGCGGCACCTCGAAACGAAGCCGGGCTTTCTCGTCCGCGAGAAGTTGCATACCCACACCACTCAGGATGCCCACCGTGAGTAGCGAGCCCGCGAGCATCACGCTCTCTCGAAGGAGGCCAAATAGCACGGGCGCGCCAATGAGCCCAAAGAGCGCGCACACACCCACCGTCGCCGATCGAGTCCGAACACTCCACGCGGCACCAAATATCCCGGCGGCGCCCGACAGGATCGCACCCGTTTGCGGGTCGAAGAGTTCAAGTCCGTACACACCGAGTGCGATCGTCACCAGAAAGGCACCGACACCCGCCGCATCAAGCCCAACCGCTGCACCCGGAGCGCGTCGACGAACGACTTCGCCACCGATCAAGAGCGCCGCGCCGATCAGTATGCCGCTGAGAAAGCGAATCTCGGCAGGCAGTCGACCCCAGAGCCCCGTGTCAATGGCGTAGTGCACGAGAAATCCGACTGCACCGATGACCGCGATGGCGCCCACAATCGGAAGCACACGACGACCGATGAATCGTTCGGTATCAAAAGAAGCGTCCGCAAGGAGATCCGAGCCCACACGCACATGGGTCGTCGCACCTTCATGCGCACCCGGTTGTTCGATCGGAATTCGGGGCGGTACTGTTGGCGATACTTGTGGCGGTATTTGTGGCGGTATTTGTGGCGGTATTTGTGGCGGTATTTGTGGAGGGATTTGTGGCGGGACGTCCGGGTGAGCCGTCGCAGAATGCGTCGAAAGCTCCGTCAACGATGCCGGCGACGCGGCGACCGCGGCGGACACCGGTTGGTTTGCCGAGCGTTCGAACTCTGCGAGCTTCGACTCGAGCGCGGCATTTCGCTCGCGCAGCGCCGCGATCTCGCGCTCGAGTTCGACAAGCCGAGCGCCCTCATCAGCATTCGAACGCCCTGTGTCATCACTGGACTGGCCACCCGTCGATCGGTCGGTCATACGGGAACCTTCCCAAGCCGCTTGCGCGAATGCAACTCGGAAGCGCAGGGAAATGGCCCGTTCGATCAACTCTTTCTGGGAGTTCCCGCAACCCGCCCTTTCCAACCACGACGGCCTGTTCGGTCAAGCCAGAGGCTCCACCACTGGACTGCGCCCAGCGCCATGATCGACACGGGATGGAGCGGCACATTCAGCCACGATTGGCGGAAACGCAGACAGAGGAGCGTGCGGTAGACAAGCGCGCACCCGATTGCAAGGACCGCAAGCACGCCGGCAGACAATGTCTCCGCGCGGTTGTCGCCCGGCCGCAACACGATCCACAGCAACACGACCCACGGCACGATGTGTCCAACAACGTGCCAGAGTGTGATGAAGAGGAGAAGACCAAGGCTCCCGAGCCCTTCGTAGGCATTCTTCGCGAATCCACGCCAGGTCTGCATGAACCCTCGATACATGCGACACGAGACACTTTCCGTGCCGTCGTAGAGATCAGTGCGAAGCCCCGCGCGGCGTACGGCGCGTGGGAACTTGACGCCATCGTGCATCGAATCGCGGAAGCCTTCGTGCCCGCCGCTTGCGCGATAGGCCGCGCGCGAAACGAGGATGAACTGCCCGCACGCGGCGCTCGCCGCCGGGTCCTGCGTCGAGCGCATCCGTCCAAACGGGAGATAGCCCATCAGGACGAAATGAATGAGTGGGACAAGCAGCATCTCTCCGATCGAACCCGTGATCTCACGCGGGACCGTTGAAACAAGCGCGGCATCGGCGCGCTGCGCGAATCCAAGCGCGCGCGCGACGGCGTCCGCTTCGAGGCGCACATCGGCGTCGGTGAAGAGAAACCACTCGAGCGTCGGGTCGTAGGCAAGGCCATGCTCGGCCATGCGGAAGCACGCGTGCTGCTTGCCATTCCAACCGGCGGGCAGCGCGCGACGCGGCACGATGACGACACGCGAGTCTTCGGCAGCGAGGCGTGCGACAATCTCGCCCGTGCCATCGGTCGATTCATCGTCGTAGACATACGCACGCACATCGACCTCGCGCGAGGCAAGCACGCTGCGCACGCACGCCTCGATGTTCTCGCGCTCGTTGCGCGCGGGGATACAGACAGCCACGCGCACCTCGCGGGTCGACGCGGCGACTTCCGCAAGCGCGGGCGCCGCTCGGTAGCGCTTGATGTTCGCAATGCCAACCAAGAGTACTTGGGCCGCCGCAACGACCGACGCAGCACCCAACCACGGCGAGTAGACGATTTGTTCGAAGCCAGTGAGTTCGTTCGGTGTACTCATGAATGCGTCCCCCGCGCGGCGTCTCGTTGTGTTTCACGCGCGGTGCGCGCTTCACCCAGCGCAGCCCTTTCGCGACGGCCCGTGAGTCGAAGCCAGAGGTCGTAGATCGGGTTGGTGCCCGTCACCTTGGGCGCAAACAGGGAAGAAAGCGGCTCAAACGCATCCGCATCGCGTGCACGAACAAGCGGCGCGAGCGCCCCTTGGTTCGTGCGCATCGCGTCGGTGATGCGCCGATGCCAGACAAGCGTGCTTGCCGCGCTGGCGTCGATCTCCACTGCGCGCAAGAATATTTCTGGTTTCTGATCGACCCAGAATCCGTATTCGACGGCCACCGACACGGCACGATCTGGTGCCAGCATGGCTGCCATGGCGGCGGCGCCTGGGCGAGCGATGATCTCGTCGCGTACATCGGCGAAATGCCCTTGCGGCGTCACGACAAGGGCGAGGCGTCGATCCCGCGCCGCGAGTTCGACGAGATAGTCGCGCATCGCAGCCATCGAGGCTGGATCGTCGGGGTCAATCCCGAAGAGACCAACCTTCTTCAAGATGCGGAAGCGCTTCAACTCATCACGATCGATCGGGCCGTACGGCGCGCGGGCCGGAAAGAACTCCATCCACAGCATGAGCGCCAAAATCGGATCCCACCACGACGCGTGGTTGAGGACGACAAGTGCCGGCCGATCACCGCCGGCAAGCCGCTCAAGCACTGCGCGCGAACCATGCGCCATGCGCACGGTGTGGAACGCCCCGCGCATCTTGCGCCCAACCATGCCGGTGAAGACGGTGCGAACGCGCGGCGACGGCGTCGCCGGAATCAGTGCGACGCTGTCAGTGCTTCGCGCCAAGGCTTCGCTCCGCTTTGCGTTGGTGCGTTCATTTCGAATTCGCCCGCGAGCAGACTCTCGAACGGTTTCTCGCGTCCGACGGTCGAGCCGTTCTTGAGATCGGTTGCGCTTCGATCGGGCGACTTCCCGAGCGATTCGCACGCGCTCCACGCAGCCGTCACGCCAGACATCATCACCATCGGCGTGCCTGGTCCTGGGTTCGCGCTACCGCCAGCGAGGAAGAGGCCCTTCGCGACCGGACTCGTGTTCCGCGGCTTGAATCCGCCGTGTAAACGACCGTGCGAAGCAAGACCGTAGATCGCGCCACCAGTCGCGTTGTACATACGGTCGATCGCGGCCGGCGTGAGGCGGCGCTCGACGACAATGTGCTCTTCGATGTCTTCCATGCCGAAGCGCTTCAACTTGTCGAGAATGACGCGGCGATACCGCGCGAAGAGTGAGTCTTCACCGGTCGCATCCCAATCATGGCGATCGCGGCGGTACGGCGTATGAACAAGAATGTAGAGCGACTCGCCGCCGGGAGGAGCTTGCGTCGGATCGCTCGCGCTTGGGACGCAGAGGTAGAGCGTCGGATCGCGCGCTGGATCGCCCTTCCTGTAGATGTCGTCGAATTCCTGTTGCGAGTTCCCCGAGAAGATGAAGCAGTTGTGGCGAAGGTGTTCGTACCGACGATCAAGGCCGAGATAGAGAACAACACCCGAGCACGCTGGCTCGTACTTTGCCGCAATCTTCCGCTGCTCTGCGAGCGCTGCTGGCGTACCGACGAGGTCGGTGTAGGTGCGCTGCACATCGCAATTCGAGATGACCGTGTCGCAGGCGATCGTTCGACCGTCGTCGAGTTCCACAGCCTTCACGCGGCCGCCATCGACCACGATTCGCTTCGCGCCGACACCGCGCTCGGCGCGACCGCCCTGCTCTGTGAAGACGCGTTCGAGGCTGCGCGCAACCATGCGCGTGCCGCCCATCGTGTACCAGCAGCCGTAATCACCCTGCGCACTCGCGATCAGCGAAAGAATCGCGGGCGCAAGGAACGGGCTCGACCCGATGTACTGCATGAAGTGTTCGGTGAGTTGTGCGAGGTGCGGCTCTTGCACCGACTTGTGCGATGTACGCGCCACCGTCGAATACATGCGCATCGCGAGCGCATCGCCAAGAACACCCGGCTCCTGCGGCGGCTTCTTCATCATGTCGAGCACCCCGCCGAGGTCCTTGTAGAAAAAGACCTTTTCGCTGAGGCCGTACATGCGCCGCGCAAACGAGAGGAATTCGAGATATCCCTTGCCCGGCTTCATCGCCGGAAACTGCCGATCGAGATCGGCCGCGAACGCCTTCGGATCGTCGCGTAGGTCGAGCACCGTGCCGTCCTCGTAGAAGCAGCGCCACTGCGGATCGAGCCGCACGAGATCGAGGTAATCCTCGACCTTTCGGCCGCTGCGACGAATGATGCCGCGCACAACTTCCGGCATCGTGATGATCGTCGGGCCCATGTCGAAGTGGTAGCCCTTCTCGGAGAGCACGTTCATCTTGCCGCCAAGGTGGCGATTCTTCTCGACGAGTACCACTTCGACCGCGCCCTTGGCGATTTCCTCACGCCATTGGGTGGTGAGTTCGGTGGCAGCTGCGAGGCCGGCAAGGCCTCCTCCGATGACGACGATGGTGCGCTTCATGCGTGAATTTCCGGTCGAGTGGTCGAGGTTGAAGAGGACGGCCCGCGCACGGTTACGCTCGAAGGCGCTGCAGCGTGCGGGCTGTTGGGTTCGGTGGGAGCCGATGGGTTGGATGCAACGGCGGATGAACTCAGGCGCAAAGGCCACGCAACGATGCGGGAGAGCCACGCAACGACGGCGGCCGTTGGCTCGTCGACAGGTGGCGCAAGGAAGCGCGAGGTACGCGTGATCGTGACTTCGCGCGTCAGCGCCAGAAGCCCAGAACCTCCGCGCGAAACACCCCAACCACTGGTGCCGTGGCCACCGAGCGCGATACCAGGATGTGCCGACGGGAGGAGTACGCTGTTGAAATGGACGAGGCTTGAACCGCAGGACGAGATCGTGCGTTCGAGTTCCGCACGGCGGGCGGCGTGCGCGCGCGTCCAAACACTTGTCGCGAGGTACTGGCCGATGGATCCGTGCAGTGCGAGCGCTTCCTCAAGCGAGTCGACCGCATGCACCGCCAGCGCCGGACCAAAGTGCTTGCCACGGAAGAGGTCGGTCGAGGCTGGGCAATCCAGCACCGCGATCGGACGCAATGATCGCGTTTCAGCGTGACTCGAAGAGTTCGCCGGCGGTTCAAGCGCGCCCGTGATCGACCGCCCCCCTGCGATGATCGCGGCGGCCGCCGCTCTGTGCGTCGCATGCGCTGCGGCGTGGTCGACAAGCGTCACGCGCTTCGCCCCCGCCACAAGTCGCGCGAGTTCATCGGTGAAGGCGGCCAGCGCTGGGCGCTCAACAAGCGCGCGGCGGGGAGCCATGCAGGTTTGTCCCGCGTTGGACGTAAAGCCGAGGAAGATTGCACGTGCGGCTGCACGCGCGTCGGCGTCGGCAAGCACAAAGGCGGTGTCGGAACCAGAGAGTTCAAGCGTTGTCGGAATCAGCCGCGCCGCGCAAACCTCAGCGATCGCACGACCGACAGCGGTCGAACCGGTGAAGACGACGTGGTCGAAGTGCTCGTCGCGAAGGACGCGCGCACCTTCCTCGCGCGTCGCCGCGCGGACCTCGATCACGCCGCGCATCGACGGGATCTCGCGCGTTGCGTCGATGGCGAGTTCGAGCAGTCGCACCTGCGTGCGGGGCGCCCGCTCAGATGGCTTCACCACCACCGAATTGCCCGCGACGACCGCCTGCACCAGTTGGATGCCAACGAGTTGGACCGGGTAGTTCCAGGTCGCGATGACGAGGACGCGTCCGACCGGAAGTCGACGACGCTCGACGGCGTGACCAAGTCCAAACAGCCCCCCGCCGCGGACGCGCGTTGGGGCGAGCAGCGCACGGGCATGACGGAGGTGCCAGTTGCAGCTTGCAACGAGCGCCATGATGTCGGCGGTGAGCGCCTCAAATCCGGTCTTCCCGACCTCCTCAGAAGCCAAGGCGCAGAGTTCTGGGTTGTGCGACTTCACCGCGTCGCGGAAACGGCGCAGCCAACGGAGGCGATCGGCGATCGGAATGAGGTCTCGCATCGGGCGCGCGCGGTTCGTGTTGTGCGTTTGCTAGATTCGTCGCCCGACAACTTTTTTGCAAATGCGCGAATTCGCGTGAACCTGTCCGAATCCGCCCGCGCGGCGCCCCCGAAACGGGCCCCATGATCGCGAACGCGCCCCGATCCGCTACCCATCCCGCTTCGCCCACCTCCCGCCGAAATGGGGGTGCTTCCTCCAGTGCTTCCGACCGTGCCTCCGTGGCCATCGTGGGAGCCGGACCGGGCGGGCTTTCGGTCGCCATGCTCCTCGCGGGCGCTGGGATCGATGTCACGATCTTTGAATCGCAACCGGTGATCGGCGGGCGCACGCGTCGACTCGAGGCAGGCCCCTATTCGTTCGACTGCGGTCCGACCTTCTTCATGATGCCGTATGTCCTCGAAGAGATCTTCGGATCAGTCGGCATGGCGACGAGCGACTTCGTCGAGATGAAGCGACTCGACCCGATGTATCGACTTCTCATCGGCAACGACCGCGGCACGGCGCCCACGCAGATCGACACCACCGGCGACCTCCAGAAGATGGCCGCGCGACTCGAGGCGGTCCAACCCGGAGACGGCCGCGCGTTCCTCCGCTTCATCGCAGACAACCGCAAGAAGTTGTCGCTCATGGAGCCGATTCTGCGAAGCCCGATCCGCGGGCTCACCGACCTGATGACACTCGACGCGATGAAGGTCGCGCCAGTCTTGCGTCCGTGGGAGTCGATCTACACGCATCTCACGCGCTACTTCAAGAGCGAAGAATCGCGCCTTGCGATGAGCTTCCAATCGAAGTACCTCGGTATGAGCCCGTTTGAGTGCCCGAGCCTCTTCTCGATCTTGCCCTTCATCGAGTACGAGTACGGCGTGTGGCACCCCATCGGTGGCTGCAACGCGCTTGTTGCCGCGATGGCCGAAGCCTGCTCGCGACTTGGCGTGCACATTGAAACCGCAAGTCCGGTTGAGCGCATTCTGTTCGACGGAAAGCGCGCAAACGGCGTGGTCGTTGGCGGTACAGAGCGGCGATTCGACCATGTCGTGGTCAACGCCGACGCGACGTGGGCGATGAAGAACCTCATTCCTGCGTCGCTGCGTCGCGCCGATCAGCAAGATGCTGCACTCGACGCGAAGCGCTATTCCTGCAGCACCTTCATGCTCTATCTCGGCATGGAGGGCGAGGTCGATCTCCCGCACCACACGATCTACACCTCGACGAAGTACCGACAGAACCTCGCGGATATCGGTGAGGGCCGCCTCTCGGACGACGCGTCGTTCTATGTCTGCAACCCGAGCCGCATCGACCCAACGCTCGCGCCGAAGGGTGACAGTTCGCTCTATGTGCTTGTGCCGACTGCGAACACGAAAGCGGCGAAAGACGGCGCTCCGATCGATTGGAAGCAGGCCGGCCCGCGCCTCCGCGAAGAGACACTGCATCGCCTCTCGACGGTCATGGGCATCCCCGACGCAGCTCGTCGCGTGAAGGCTGAAATCATGTTCACGCCCGACGACTGGCGTGCGCAGAACATCAACCACGGCGCGACCTTCAACCTCGCGCACAACATCACGCAGATGCTTCACTGGCGTCCGCAGCACAAACTCCAGGGTTTCGACAACCTCTGGACCGTTGGTGGCGGCACGCATCCGGGTTCAGGCCTGCCCGTGATCTTCCTCGCAAGCGAGATCACAAGTCGACTGCTCTGCGCAGAATGCGGCGTCAAGAGCCCGCTCGACGCGCCGCACGCGCGTCGCCTTGAACCCATGCGCCAACTCGACCGGAGCGGTGTGCTCGCGGGCGTGTGATCAGCGCCGACCACCGCCGAAGCCACGGAACCCGCCGCCGAATCCGCCGGAGCGTCCAAAGCGACCTCCGCCGCTGTCGCCGCCCCAACCGCTCGAGCGCTCAGAGTCGCCGCCCCAGTTGCCGCCCCAGCTCGATGAGCGACCAGAATCCGCACTGCGGTCGGAGAAGCCGTCGCCACCCGACTGCCAGCGACTTGTGTTCGCGCTGCGCCAATCGCCGTCAGAACGAGTCGCCGCCTGCTGACTGAGCGAGTCTCGCGTCGCGCTATCGTTGACGTTGTTCCAACCGGACGACTTGTCGTACTGCTGCCACGAGCTCGAACTGTCGTTGTACTTGTAGACGTTGCCATCGTGCGAGGCGTAGACGTTGTTGCCAGCTGCGACGGCGGTTCCATCGGAGCCCTTTGCAACGCCCCACGTGCCGTTGTCAGTCTTCACACCGGCGACCGACGCACTCTGGCCTGTCTTCGTGTTGCCGATGGTGCCCGCGCCCGCAACCGCGTCGGTCTTCCCCGGCGTCCCAACCGCCGCGGCTCCGCCACGCGCGTAGTTGCCCGTTTCAGGGTTGTACCCCGCGCCACGCGCACCCGCTGCCCAGTTGCCGGTGTAGGCATTTTGCACCACTCCACGCTGGCCCGCTGCGCGGGCACCGGTCGCCGAGTTGTACGCCGTACCAGTGTGTGTTGCCCATTGGTTGCCGGTCCACGCGTTGTAGCCTTCGCTCGATCGCGACATCGTCGAGACATCGCCCCAGTGGTGGTAGACGTTGCCTGTCGTCGCCGCCCAACCGCCCGGTCCCCACGCGTATGCACCGTGCGGACCGTAGCCGCCCCAATATGGACCCCAGCACGGGTATGGACCACAGTGCCACGTGCTCGCACCGATCGCCCAACCAACGGCCATGCCCATGCCGAAGCCAAAGGCCCATCCGCCCCACGGGTTGTAGCTCATCGCCGCGCCGCAACCGTACGTCATCGGAACTGGCACCCACGCGGTTGTGCAATACGGGTCGTACCAATAGCCCGTGCCGTACACCACAACGCCGTTCTGCACATACGCACCGAAGTACCCGGGCGTGTAACCAACGACAACGTACGACGGCGTGGCGTTGTAGATGCGAACGAACGTCACGTAGTAGTACGGGTTTGATGGCGGAATCGTGTAAAGAATCGGCGCGACCCACGATGCAACCATCCATGGGCCCGTGAACGACGTTGCGGTAAACCACACGCCCTTCTCTACCGCCCAGAATGTGTTGGAACTTGTGCGGAAGATGGGCGTCGCGCAATTCGACAGGACTTCAACCGAGCCCGACCCGCTTGTGCCCCTGATCTTTGTCCACGTTGGTTTCGCGCCGATGAGTACCGGTTGTGGAAGCGTCTCGGTGACGGGAACCCGTGCCATCTGCGGAACGGTGTTCGCAATCGCTGCTTCCTGTGCTTGTGCAGTTCCCGGAATGGATGCAAGCACGTTTTCCTTCGGGCTATCGTGTGGAATCAGCATGAACGCCGTCGGCAACTGATTCGGGTCGACGTACGTCCACGGTCCGCCAAGTCCGCCGGACGAGAACCAACGCCCTGACACGAGCACGTAGCACGTGTTGGTTGCATCGAGGCGGAAAATGTTGGCGCTCGTATTCGAGATGTACGAGAGACCCGTGGCCGTGATCGGTGTCCACGTGGCCGCACCTTCGGTCACTAAGACTTCCGCAGGATTTGTCGAGACCACGATGGTTGGAGCCGAAACCGCGAGCGACACCGTTTGTGACTGGTTCGACTGCATCGCGGTGTCGGTCGAACTGGGCGCGAGCAAATTGATCGCGGGTTGCGACTTCGCCCACTGCGCAGCCGTCGCAAGATCGTCGGTGGAAGTTCCGACCGACCACGGACCAGCGAGTGACGCCGCGGTCATCCAACCGTCGGCGATCTTGAGCCACCAGTTGTTCGCCCCGTCTTGCACAAGGAGCATCGGCGTATTCAGCACGCGTTGCAGACTTGTTCCAGGGATCGCCGCGAATGTCGGCTGCCCTTGGATCGGAACGAGCACGGTTGGCGTCGAGACGATGGAGAGCGCCGGTGGATTGTTGAGGAGCGGCGCAACGGGCACACTCGGCGCGGTCGCCATGGATGGGACGGCAGCCTCGAGCCGATCCAACGCAATGTTCAGCGACTTCCCACGACTCTCTTCCTCAATGTCCCGCGTGATTCGGTCCTGCGACGCCGGATCGCTTGGAAGCGAAACCCCTGTCACCTTCACTTCACTCACACGCACGATGCGATTCAGCTTGTTGACTTCGGTCTTTGCTGTGAATGCCATCGTCCCAAACTCTTGCGATTGGCTGCCGACCTTCGCGATGGAAAGTGCAGAGGTGCCAGTCAAGACATGTCCGCTCCAGGATTGGAAATTGGGCGGATAGATCGTGATCGCATCGCTACCGATCGTAAAGACGCGCGGAAATGAATCCTCGCGCGCATCCGGAGCGGGCGTTGCTTGCATCGGCAACGTGTTGGCAGATGTTGCTGATGCGGTTGAGGTGGGAGTTGCACCTGCGTTCGCAGCAGTCGCCGAGGACGATGTCGCGATCGCAGCGTCGTCTTGCGGCGCAGCCACAAAGCCGGTCGGCTCGTCCTTTGGAACACACGCGCCGAGCGCGACGGAGAGTATGAGCGTGAGCACGACGTTGGTGGCGTGCACAGCGAATCGAACGTTGAGGTACTTCATAGTCGACATAAAAGTCACTCCAAGGAGGCGCGCGGAGAATAGCGAAATCCGGCGTCGAGGCCCTTCAGGATTCGTGCTGAAAGGCCGCGTGATCGCGAGCGATCCCCTACCTTGCGGAAGCGCGTGTGGGCGAACCTGTCGAGACGCTGTCGTTAGAGCCGCGTGCGAATCGCCCAAAGATCGGGGAACAGTGGATTGAACAGCGTCGTCCGCAGATAGGCCGCACCTGGGCTTCCGCCCGTCCCTTGCTTGAAACCGATGGTGCGCTCGACCATCTTCACATGGCGGTAGCGCCACTCTTGCACACCTTCATCAAGGTCGACAAGCAACTCGCACACCTGTCGTTCCACCGGGTGATTCCGATAGAGATCGAGTAGCGTGTCTTGCATTTCCGGCCACTCCTGCGGAGGCTGCGTCACATCACGCTCAAGCAACGCTGCTGGGATGCGGTGGCCCCGCGCATGGAGGAAACGCGCAAAGGCGTCGTAGAGCGTGGGCTTCGGCCAACGCGCAGCGATCGCCGCGTGTTCCGCACTGCCCTCTGGGTTGTGCGCGAGTACACGAGGATTCTTGTTTCCAAGCAAGAACTCGAACTCGCGGAATTGCGCGCTCTGGAAGCCGCTTGAACTCGAAAGGAAGCTGCGGAACGAGAGGAATGACACGGGCGTCATGGTCTCGAGCACGTCCACTTGCTGCACCATCGTCTTCAAGATGGTGAGCATGCGCTTCAAGGTTGAACACGCAGGTTCGACTTCATTCGCGATCAAGCACTGCGCGAGACGATCGCCCTCGTGCAATTGCTGTTTGAACCACAGCTCATACACCTGGTGAATGATGATGAAGAGCATCTCGTCGTG
>CAIWCL010000302.1 GCA_903911205.1 uncultured bacterium | reverse complement strand
TCACGACGCGAAGGCCGGCGGCGATTCCAGAGGATGTACGCCGCGCGTTGATCGACGAGTGAGTACGCATCAGCTGCCGTGTCGTAGCACGCCGACCGACCGAGGTCACGGTTCTTGCAAATTACAAATCGACTTGTAATCCGCAAAGTTCACCGTCGGAGAAGTCCTCGGGTAGCTCGCCTTGGCAAGAACCGAACAGGAAATCGCGCTCAAGTTTCCTCAATTGATCCATGAGGATCTGCACGAAAACCTATGCTCGAATGCATCGCGTTCGCGACCGCCTCGCACCCGGTCGACGTTGTCGACCCGCGACTGGCGCGAGAGCCACAACCAACATCGATTGGCGAAACTCGCGGTGCCTGATTCGTTCATCAGACAATCAACCTGAATCGCCTTCGCCAACCGGCGACTGGAAGTACGAATCACAACCGCTTTGAGCGCGAAACTCAGAGCGGCGAACGAGCGACGCGGAACCCGACGTTGATATGCGCGTAGCTCGGCGCGTAGGCACCCCGAAACGAGGACCGAAGATCAATGGAACTGCCGTACCACGATGCCCCGCGCACGACGCGAGTCGATCCGGACGCAGGACCAATCGGGTTCGTCGACGGACTCGACGCGTAGTAACTGCTCGAGTACCAATCTTTCACCCACTCCCAAACGTTGCCCGCCATGTCGTGTAGCCCGAAGCCGTTGGACAGCTTCTCGCCCACGGGTCGCGTCTGAGCGCTCGAGTTCGGTCCGTACCAGGCGAAACTCCCTGCCAGCGAGTCGTTATTGGTGCCGTCGGGATACCCATCGAATCCGTGGAAAGCCGTCGTCGTACCTGCGCGGTACGCGTACTCCCATTCCGCCTCGCTCGGAAGTCTCATGCCTGACGCACTCAGGAAGCCCTGAATGGCATTCCACGAGACCCTCTCAACCGGGCGGTTCTGAACCTGAACTGCGGGGACCTCGGGGCTCGCGCTCTGAAAGCTCGACGGATTCGAGCCCATCTTCGCCGCCCACTGCGCCTGCGTCACCTCGAAGCGGCCGAGATAGAACGCGTTTGTCATGGCGACCGAATGCACAGGGCTTTCGTTGGTCAAGCACGACCATTCCATCGACGCCGAGCACCCCATATTGAAGTTCCCCGGCGGAATGAGCAGCATCTCGATGTTTGTGCCGTTGTCCCGCACACGCCAAGCGAGGCCCGTCGCGACGATCGCGTTGCGCAGCGTGGCGCTGGTCACGATTGCCGGATCGGGCGCCGCCTCGATCAATGTCGCCCAACTGGGCACATTGATGGCGACGTAGGTGAAGCCATCCGCTGACCTCGTCCATCCAGAATCCGTCGCCACCGAGATCGCGACCGTGGAGCCAAGCACTCCCGGCGGAGCGATCGCCGTCAGTTGCGTCGGAGAGAGCACTGACACCAAAGGAGAAGCAACTCCGCCGAAAGTCACCGACGGGATCCCGTAGAAGCCCGTGCCGTTGATGGACACCGGCGAGCCACCGACAGCAGGTCCGCTGTTCGGCGAGACACCGCTGATCGTCGGCGCGCCGTAGTAGGTGAACGTGCCCGCTGATACGGATCCGCCCTCCGTGGCAACGAGGACGGGCACGGCACCCGGTCGTCCCGCGGGAGTGATCACCGACACCGAGTTTCGCGTGCTCGACACGATCGTGGCAGCTGTGCCGCCAAAGGTGACACCCGTCGGAGCGAGCAGATGATCACCGACGACCGTAACGGAAGCACCGCCGGCGAGTGGCCCCGCGGTCGCGGACATCGATGTCACCGTGGGCGTGCACAGCCCAGCCCAACGCGCGAGGACGAACGACAGGTCGATGCCGTCGATGAGGTTGTCGCCATTGATGTCCGCCGCGCATCCAGCGCAAGCCCCCCAGCTCGACAGGACCTGTGTGAGATCGGCACCGGAGACGATGCCGTCGCCGTTGATGTCGCTCTCGCAGGCGGTGGACTGCGCGCTTGCGGTCGAGGAGAGGAGGACCGACGAGACGACTGCTACAAGTGCAAACACGGATGCGAAAGTACGCGGAAACGAGTGGGCGAGTTTGATGCGCGTCATAATCACAAACTCGAGTGCAGAGCGGTGCCGTCAACCAAGGACGATTGGTTGACGACGGGAGCGTGAAGGGTAACGCGAGATTTGTGAAGACCAAGCCCTGATGCGTGAATATGCGGATATCGGGCGAGGCTTGGCTGGGTGTGGCGTGTGGCGAGGCGGTCAACTGAGCCGCTCGCAGAACCGTGCCGCGCAGTCACCCGCTTGTACCCGTTCGTACCCGGCACCATGCAGGCACCACTCGCTCTGGTTCCAAACCGAGCACTGTCCGGGAGAAAGGACAGCTGCAGTCCGTGCCGTGCACACGCCCGCTTGTACCCGGTCGTACCCGCCAACTACCCGGCACCGGTTCGGGTGAGCGGCCGCACTCCCCCGCGCGCCACCAAACCACCCCCAAAGAAAAACCCCGTTCGATCATTTCTGAGCGGACGGGGCGGAGGGGAGAAAGATGACAAGTTTGGTGTGGCGAATGTGCAGGCAACCGTTTTCGTGGTGCGCTTCACACTCGTCACGCGCCATCGTGCATTTGGGTTCGCGTCGGTGTCTCCGAGCTTCGAACCCAACTTCTCGCAGGCGTTCAGAAGGAGAACCCTTCTGACAAACTTCTTGTTCGGCGAAGGCTCGCAACTCTCCACACATTTTTTGAAAATAGGATCCACACACAGAAGACGCGCGATTCCGACGCGTCGGCTACGCTCTCGAAATGCAAGGTTTGCCCGCATTCTTCGCTTCCTGCGCGGTTTTTGCCGCGGCCGCACACCTCACCAGCGCTGCGGCTGCGACGCCCACTCCCGCGACGACTCCCCCATCCTTCGCGAAGGACAACACCGGCAACGCGATCGACGGCCAAGTCGTCGCGCAGCCTGCGCGGCCGAAGCGTCAGATCGTCGCGATCATCCCCGACCGCACGACTGGTCGCGATTGGGGCCTCCGCTACTTGCGTGAGTCGGTCGAAGACTTCAACCGCACGAGCCCCGATGCCGTCTTCTCTGTGGGCGATCTCGTGCAGGGCTACTCGCGCGATCACGACCACGTGCGCGGCGAGCGCCAGACATTCCTCGACATCGTCGGCACGTTGGAGATGCCCTTCTATCCAACGCCTGGAAATCACGACCTTGTGAGCGGTAAGCGCGACGCAAGCGATCGTTCGTTCGCTGAGCAGTATCGCGCGATGTTTGGGCCGCTCTACTACGCGGTCGAATTGGAGTTGGCGAGTTTCGTCATTCTCAACACCGAAGATGGCGATGGCCGCATCGAACCTGGATTTTCTGACACGCAACTCGCGTGGCTCGATACGACGCTTGCGCGCCTCACGTCGCGCGAGCGCCCCATCATCATTCTCTTCCACCGTCCGCTTTGGGATCACAAACCCACGCGCTGGGACGAGCGCGTGCAACCGCTCTTGGTCAAACACGGCGTCGACTACGTGATCGCGGGCCACTACCACGCGCTCTGCGCGCTTCCTCCGCGTGACGGCATTCCGTATCTCTTGCTTGGTACCTGTGGCGGCGCGAACGATCAACATCCACTCGCAGGCCATCTTCAACATGTGACGTATCTCGTCATTGATGAAGACGGCTCCATTGAGCCCTATCACCAAATCGCAGGCTGCACGCTTCCGGTTGACTGGGTAACGAAGAGCGATCAAGACGCCGCATATGGCCTGAAGAGCGCCCGCAACGCGGTCACCCTGCGCGGCGCCATCGAAGATCCACTCGGGAAGCCTGTTGAAGGCGAGATCGAGTGCACACTGCGGAACCCCATCGATCGCGAGGTCGAGTTCACGTTTCACAAGACACGCGCGCCTGAGCCGTGGCGCGTGACTGATCGTGATGTTTCGGGCGACATCGAACGCGTCTGGACAAGTCGCACCCCGATCGACACCTTCAACCTCGCAACGACCGATCTCGAGAGCCCGTTTCAACTCGGACTTCCAACGGACGTCATTCGACTGGCGCCGGGAGAAACTCGCTCGGTGCGTATTCCGATCGCCGCACCCGCGCAAGTCGAGCCGCGCATGCCCGCGCCATTCGACGTCGTCGCGACCTTCGTCGATGGAAAATCGCGGCGCGTGCCGATCGTGCTTCGCCAACGCGTTCCAATCACACGCACGATTCAACTCGGCGCGAGCCTTGAAGCTGCAACGGCCTACCCCGCGTGTGTCTGGAATTGGACAGAGTATGACACCGCCGAACCCGGCGCGCGCATGCGCTTCGCACGCATCGGAGGCGCTGCGCTCTCCATTCGAATCGATGCCATCGATCAGCGACTCTCAACCGACGCGAAGCCGGGTACGGGAAAGTCACGCCTCGATGATCCACTTGGCGACGGCGTGCGGCTCAGCCTTGGCGAGGGCGCGGAAGGGCGCGAGTACCTCGTGACCTTTGACACCTCAACCGAGGCTCCGGTCGTGGAAACCCTCGGCGCGGACGGCAAGCGACTGGGCAAGTCCGAACTGGTTGGAGCCATGTTCCTCAAGACTCCGAATGGCTGGAGCCTCACGCTCGACCTCTCCGGCGCGGCACTGCCAGAGGGAATCCGACTTGAGGATCTCTCGATCAATGTGGGCATCGCCGACAACGACGAGACCTACCACACCCAATGGCGGTGGCTCGCGCCGAAGACCGTCCCCGCGCGGCTCCGCGCGGACGAGTCACGCCCTGGGCAGTGACGACCCGCCCACCGCGAAAGAAGGACCCCAACGGGAAACCGGACGGCCTCAAGGGAACGACCCGCCCTCCAACACCTGCCCTCCACAGAACTCTTCGCCATGCGATTTCAGCCCGAACCTTTCTCAACGGGCACCGAACTTTCGGAGACTTTGTAGTCTTCCGGTTCATATTCCCGATCGTCTCTGCGTGCGATGGGCTTCCAGGGCTTTGTCCCCGACCCCAGACCGCACGCGACAGTTTCAAGTCGTTTCGAATAGCACTTCAGAAAGGAAATGCCATGAAGACCCTCCTTGCCCTCGGCTGCGTCTGCGCTTGCACCCTCCTCACCGCTTGCGGCGGCGACACTGGATCGACCGAAATCCAAGCCGACCAGATCCGTCCGGCCGGCGAAACCGTTCCGCCCCCAGGCGCGGGAGTGAAGCTCGGCTCGAACAACCAGAACGCTCCGGCCGCGAAGCCGAAGGCTGAGTGATACGAGTTGGACTGATCAGCGGCGACCTCGATCGAGGGCCGCACGTTCGGTGAGACAACTCTCAAACCGAGCACCAAACCAAACCACACTCGACACCCCGCCTCGCGCGGGGTGTCGGTGCTTTTTGCCCGCACAGTTCCTACAAGCGGCACGAATCACGACCGACACACGCCGTCACGCGTGAAAACCAACAACAAGAGTGAACTCGTTCCCGGATTAGTCAGATGAAGGGTGTGCCGAATCGCTCGCGCGAAGAGGCCACCAAACTTCAGGCCATCCACCCGCCGCTGTTCTGGACCACAATCCAGACGGCGGTTTTTCTTTGCGCATCCGAATGTACGGATGAGGCCACGCCGCGGATATTTCTTCCGCGCCCGATTTACGTCTTCATCAGTCCGCGCAAGATCGAAAGCCCGCGTGCAAGCGTCTCTTCCTTGGCGGCGAATGAAAGTCGGAAGTGCGTGTCGCGCGTCGAGAACACCTTGCCAGGAATGACCAGGACGCTCTGCTCGATCGCGCGCTCGACGAATTGCGTCGCGGTGATCCCAAGTGCTGGCGGCACCTCGACGAATGCATAGAACGCGCCGCCCGGACGCGCGACATTCGCAACACCGTCGAATGCCTCAAGCACCGAGTCACGCCGCTTCTCGAAACGATCGACCCATGGACGCATGTCTACGTCGTACGCCTTGGCCGCGGCGTATTGCGCCATGCTCGGCGCACAGACATAGGTGTACTGCTGCAACTTCGCAATCGATTGCACGATCTCATGCGGACCGGCCACGTAGCCAAGACGCCAACCGGTGCATCCGTACGTCTTGCCAAAACCTCGGATGAGAAGGCAATCCTTGGTGAAGACCGCTGGTGTTGGGAAGCGATCATTCTCGCGGAACTCACTGAAGGTGAACTCGTCGTAGATCTCGTCGGAGATCAGAAGGATGCCCTTTGCTCGACAGAGATCGACGATGTCGGCCATTTCCTTCGAAGTGAGCACAACGCCTGTCGGATTCCCTGGGCTATTGACGAGCACACACTTCGTGCGCGGAGTGATGAGTTTCTCGATGCGCTCCGCGGTCATGCGGAAGTCGGGGTAGGTATCGCATAAGACGATTTTGCCACCCGTGAGCGCCGCGAGTTGCGGATACATCACGAAGTACGGATCAGGCACGATCGCTTCGTCGCCTTCATTGAGGAGGCACATCATGCCGAGCACCAGCGCGCCCGATGTACCGCTCGTCACAATCGCCGAAAGCCCGTGCTTCGCGTCGTGCGTCCAACCAACTTCGCTCGCGAGGCGCTGCCAGATGGCGTGCAGAAGTTCAGGGCAACCCTGTGTCTGCGTGTATCCATTGCGATTCTGCTCGATTGCCTCGATCGCGGCGCGCTTGAGGACGTCGGGCACCGGAAAGTCGGGCTGACCGATCGAGAGATTGATCGGATCCTTGAGATGCGCCGCGAGGTCGAAGACCTTTCGAATGCCGCTCGCGTCGATCGATCGCGCGCGATGCGAAAGGAGGCCAGCAACGTCGAGGCGAGAGGATTGGTCGGCGGACGCCGGCGCATGATGGCTTGCGGAGGAGTGACTCATCGATATCTCACGTACTTCGCGATGCGGCGCGTTTTTCGCTGCGTGAACGCGGAGTTGAAAAGCAACTTCGGCCTGAAACACAACGCCCTCGGCGAAAGCCGAAGGCGTTGCAGTATGCCACATCGCCGAGAGCGTCGGCGAGTTTCGTCAGAAGTTGAATTACTTCTTCTTCGTGTCCTTCGCGTCCGCCGCGGCGGCCGCTGGTTCCTTCTTCGGCTTCTTACCCGCAGCAACCTTGATGCTCAAAACCTTCGGGAGGCCAAGCGGCGAAGTCTTGCCGTGGGTGAAACGCTCACTCTCAGTGAGCTTGGCGACGCGCTCGTCGCGGGTGAGGACGTTCCGGTGCTGATTGAGGGCGCCGGACTTGGTCTTAAGACTGCTGTGGATGCTCATGATGATTGCCTGCGTGAAACGTGCTTGGTCTGCCTGAAGCGTTGTGCTTGCAGGCGTTGCTGTTGATGTCGTGCGTACTGGCGACGTCCACTCGAGCTCCAACGAGCTAGCGGTGCGTCTTGATGTATCTGTCCCCGAAGTCGCTATTGCCAGGGCCTGACGCCTTCCAAAGGACGCCAACCTTGCGAACGCGCTCCTCGAGTTCCTTGATGGCCGGACTGCTTCTCTCGCCGGCCTCAAAGCCAGGCAGCACGGTCACTTCGCGAAGTCGACCATTCTGATCGGGAACCACGTACGCGTCAAGTCCCTTGGAACGACAGAAGTCGACAACCTTCAAGGCGTTGGGTTCGAGCGTCGAGCAGAGGACGAAGTACGAGCGCCCGGATTGACGCGGATCACCCGCCTGTGGAGGGCCGAGTGACCCGCCAGAAGCCTCAGAAACAGGGGTGACGACGTTGGGTGCGCTTCCGGCCCCTGCGTTCGCGATATCCGAAGCGGATGCCCGGTTCTCGGGCGTAGACGGCTGCTGCGCGCCTTCAACAGAACTGCCTGAAGCCACACCGTTGGACGACTGCCCTCGTCGGAGCGGCTCGGAGGCATTGCCACCGGCCTCCGCCTGCTTCCGCTCGGCCACCGCACCGCGCGACACGCCGACAAGGTAGGCGGTCACGATCGCGGCCAACACGACCGCCGCGAGGACAAGTGACTGCACAGCCTTTGGATCAAGCCGCGCCGAAGCCGGGATTGCTCCCGAGGGCACGGAGCCTTTCGACTTATCAAGAAGTTCATAGAGCGCTGGGCCACCGCGCCTTGCCATCAGACACCTCGCGTTTTGAATTGCGCGATCAGCGTTGATCGCGCGTCGCGATGGTAGCAGCGTTCAATCGAGAAGCGCACGCCAACGGAGTATCGAGCGTTCGATTCCGCCGCGAATGTCGGCCCATTGCCGAGCATCCACCACCGCGATCGGATGACTTCGTCGCGCAGCGGGCGAGAGATCGATTGCCAATCGAAGCGAAAGTGCGTCGAGACGCGATTCGCGAGGTTCGAGAATCGGGCCGCGTAAGCCACTTCTCAACAGGTCGACAATTCGAACCGCGCCAAGCCGCTCACCGAGCGATGCCACGAGCGCCTCCGGACTCGCCTGCGCGGCGAGCACGGCCCCGCAGTCGACGAACGCAGCGAAAGGCGGTTCGATCGACGCGGAACCCGTCTCGGTCGGGCTCGAAACCGCGCTGACACCCGCCGGACCAAGGCTGGGCGCGATCAAGACTTGCACCCCGAGCCGCTCCGCCTCCGACGCAATGGCCTGACGGATTCCCGTTGAGAGATCATCGGGGAGAGGCGTTGTGATAGGCGCACGCCCCAGGTCAGCCCCGAGGCCGATCGCCGCGATGACGGCGTCAAACGCGCGGGACTGCTGCGCCGCGTCGTGGAAATGCGCAGGCGGAATGAAAAGGTCGATCCCTGCACAGACAAGTTCGTGGCGCGCGAGCGTGGCGGCCAAATCACGCCGCGCTGACGGGCCGAGATCGCGCGGTCGAGTCGCCGGATCGGCTGCGTTCAATTGAGCTCCCCGATAGCCGAGCCCCGCAACCCACGCGATCGCCTCGCGTACGGCGAGTGGCTCGTCCGTCGTCGAGAGCGGATGAATCGTGACAGCGAGGTTGGGACGAGAATCGATGGCCACAGCGTGTTCGAAAGATCGAAGTGTAACGATCAAGACGCGCCGCAAAGTGGGTGGAATTGCGCATCGCGAAGACTCGGATCAAAGCCTCAAAACTCTCGCGGGGCGCCTCGCGCACAACGTGCGACGTGCGCTGTACGATCGCTGCATGCTGCGTGCTGCTTCTGTCGTTTTTTGGCTTGCGCTTCTCGCGTGGTTCGCGCTAGCGATCGTCGGCGGCCTCGCGGCGATGGCCATCTTCCCCGCCGCGCGTGAGCTCCCGATCTCGATGCAAGGCTACGAAGCGTTCCTCGCGGCAGAGCCCGTGATGGGACGCCAGCTCGTCGCTGGATATCTCGTCGAGCGCGTCTTTGAAGTCGCGCTTCAGCCGCGATACGTACTAGCAGCGATCACCGTCGCGGCCTTCGTCACGCAACTCATCCTTGCGCGCGGAGAGAAACACACTGAGACACTCCGTCGCACGCGCATTGCGGCGCTTGCCTGCGCCGTCGCTGCACTGTTGGCGGGTTCCGTCCTCCTCGTCGGCTTTCGCGTCGCGGACAAAAAGTATCGCGCGCTCGCGGGCAGCGAGAACTTCATCGCCGAAGCGATCGCGACAAAGCCGCTGGTCGACGCCGCGCACGAAAATGCTTCACGCGCCGCGACGGCAGAGGTACTCGCGCTGCTCACACTCGCCGGACTCACTGCGGCAGCGGCTGCCTCCACTGCTGGAGGTCGCCGTGCCTGACGTGGTGCTTCCTCGAAAAACAGCTGCACAAAAGGAGCGCGCCCTGGCCCTTCTCGCCGCGCTCAAGACGAGATTTCCCGATGCCCACTGCGAACTCGACTGGACAAAGCCGCACGAACTCTTGATCGCGACCATTCTCTCGGCGCAATGCACGGATGTTGCGGTCAACAAGGCAACTCCCGGGCTCTTCAAAGCCTTCCCAACGCCCGCCGACTACGCCCGTGTCACGCCCGCGGAGATCGAGCCCTACATCCGCTCGATCGGCCTCTTTCGCGCGAAGGCGCGGGCGGTCCACGAAACGGCGCGCATCCTGGTCGAGCAGTTCGGCGGCGAAGTTCCGCGCACGATGGAGGAGTTGCTCACCCTGCGCGGAGTCGCACGGAAGACGGCGAATGTCGTCCTCGGCAACTGCTTCGGGATCAACGAGGGCGTTGTTGTCGACACGCATGTCGCTCGGCTTTCCGCTCGGTTCGGACTCTCGCGGCAGAAAACTCCGGAGAAGATCGAGCGCGACTTGATGGCGCTTTTTCCTCGCGAAGATTGGTGCATTCTTTCGCACCTCTTGATCTTCCAAGGTCGCCGCGCGTGTAAGGCCCGCGGGGGCGACTGCGCGACCGACGCCATTTGTCGGCGTTTCTGCGTCGATGGAATTCGAGCGGTGCGCGCCGAGCACGCGGCAGCGCCCGACATCGCCGATTTGCCGGAAGATCCTTCCGATTCGTTGACGAACTCTCCAAGCCCACGTCCGGCGCGGGCGACCAAAAAGTCCGTGAAGAAGGTGCAAAAAGGAGTGGCGCCAAAACGACCTTCTCGCCGATAATCGAACGTCTCGCAGGCTATCCCGCGCGACAAACCCGGCCTACGGCCTTGCAACCAGTTTGACGGAACGACCCCATCGCACGGAGCGCGATCACAGTGACAACCCCCCTCCCCGCAACCGACGCCCACGAGAACGCCAGCCCAAACGGGGGCGTACGCCGCATGACGCGCCAGCCGATTGATTTCCGCGGCAAGCACGTCCACTTCGTCGGAATCGGCGGTTGCGGCATGAGCGGCCTCGCGTTGATGCTCGCGCGCCGCGGCGCGGTCGTGACTGGCAGCGATCAATCTGACGGCGAGGCGATTGGACGACTCGATCGCGCGGGTATTCCCGTACGCGTTGGTCCGGCGATGCACTCGCTTCCAGATGGCACTGAACTCGTGGTGTATTCCGCAGCGATTAAGGGAGATCACGCAGAGATTCGTCACGCGAATGCGCGCGGCATCCCGTCGATCAGTTACGCCGAAGCACTCGGCGACGCGCAAGCGGGATCGACCGCAGTGTCGATCGCGGGAACGCACGGAAAGAGCACGACCACTGCGATGACGTCGTGGGTAGGCATTGACTGCGGGCTTGACCCGAGTGTGATTGTCGGGGCAACGTGCGATCAACTCGGAGGCGGATCGCGCACGGGGTCGACGGGGATTCCCGTCGGCACTCTCGCAGGCAAGCCTGGCGTTCTTGTGTGCGAAGCGTGCGAATTCAATCGCTCGTTCCACCATCACCGCCCAACGATTGGCCTCATCAACAACATCGAAGAAGACCACCTCGACTACTACGCGAACCTCGGCGAGATCATCGGGAGTTTCCGCGAGTTCGCGCAGCTCCTTCCAAGCGCGGCCGACGGCGGAAAACTCTTGATCGCTGAAGATGGCGCGCACCGACGCGAAGTGTCCGCAGGCCTTGATTGTGAAGTTGCCACGTTCGGCTTCTCGCCGGAAGCGGACTATCAAGTGGTCTACGACGCGGCTGCGAATCGTGTCGGCGTTCTTTGGAAGGGCCACGTGTTGGCGACGTGGACCAATCGCATGCCGGGAAGCCACAACGCCCTCAACAGCGCCGCCGCAGGCATCATCAACAGCTGGCTCGGCGCCGATTGGGATGACATTGCGGTCGCGCTTGAGAAGTTCGGCGGACTCGATCGACGCAGCCAGGAACTCGGCGAACGTCGGCTTGGAACGGGCGAGGCCGTGCGGGTCTTTGACGATTATGGCCATCACCCGACCGAGTGCGAGAAGACACTGAAAGCATTGCGTGCAAGCGAGCAGCCATCGCGACTCATCTGCATCTTCGAGCCGCACCAACACAGCCGCACGCGCTTCCTGCTCGATCAATTTGCAACCTGTTTCACGCAGGCCGATGAAGTGATCGTGCCGCACATTTATTTCGTGCGCGATTCTGAAGTCGAGAAAACGCGCGTTTCCGCGCAAGATCTCGTTGATCGCCTTGAAGCGAAGGGCACGCGCGCGCTCCACATCGGATCGTTCGATGAGATTGTCGAGCACCTCGAAATGCACTGCCGTCCTGGTGATCTCGTTGTCACGATGGGCGCGGGGCCGGTGAACAAGATCGCGAAGGATTTCCTCCGCCGCGGTGGCGCATCCACAACCCTCACCCGCGCGGGCGCGGCGCTGCTCCCCCAGTTTGCTGCAGGAATCATTGGAAATTCCGGCTCATCGCTCGGCGCGAATGCCGGGGCGGTGGCATGACCGTGGCGAGCCCGGCAAGCCTCTATTCCGATCTTGATGTCGAATGGACGCTCGACGCGCCACTCGCGCCACACACGTGGTACGGCGTCGGCGGTCGTGCCGATGTCCTGATTCGGCCGCGTTCGCTCGAAGCGCTCACCACGCTCGTTCGTCGCTGCCGACGCGACGATGTTCCGCTGCGCGTCCTTGGAAGTGGCGCGAACCTACTTGTGGATGATGAGGGCGTCGATGGAGTTGTCGTTAAACTCGACATGCCCTTCTTCAAAGCAGTGGAGTGGAACGTCGACGGTCGGGTCGAGCGCTTGCGGGCGTTCGGCGGGGCGGCGATGGAGCAACTCGTCCAGCAATGTGCGCGACGCGGCGTGCGCGGTCTTGAGCAGATGTCGGGGATCCCCGCGTCCGTTGGGGGCGCGATTCGCATGAATGCCGGCGGAAAGTTCGGCGCGATCGGCGATGCGGTTGACGCGGTCGCGGTGCTCGGACTCGACGGCGAAGTTCGCGTCTATCCACGTGAGGAGATCCACTTTGGGTATCGCCACACCTCGATTCCGCATGGCATCATCGTGTGGGCGTCCTTCCGAGTAGCGGAAGATGACCCGATTGCTTGCCGCGAACGCGTGCTTGAGATCTTCGCCTACAAAAAGTCGACGCAGCCGATGGGCGCGGCAAGTGCCGGTTGCATGTTCCGCAATCCGACGATGCCTGATGGAAAGGTCGAAAGCGCTGGCCGATTGATCGACCTCGCGGGCATGAAAGGAACGCGCGTGGGTGCCGCCATCGTCAGCCCACGACATGGGAATTTCCTTGCCTTTGACAAGGAATGGAACATCGGCACCGATGAAGGGTCCGCTGGCGCATCGTCGGTTGCGTCACGCACCGATGACATGCGTCGCCTTGTGGAAATGGTGCAAGATGCGGTTCGCGCGAAGTTTGGCGTTGAACTCGAGACAGAAGTTGTTTTCTGGAGGCGCGGCGAACGGCCGTGATTGCCATGACGGTGCATGTAACGCCAACGTCGCGAAACGACCATCCGCGCAAGCCTCGCGTGCTTGTTCTGATGGGAGGTCCGGATGCGGAGCGTGAGGTGAGCCTCATGTCTGGCGCCGAAGTGGCACGCGCACTGGCGTCCACGCACGCATTCGACGTGGTGTCGCAGACCGTGCTCCGCCCCACGGCCGAAGAGTTGCTTGCGCAGACACCGGATGTGATCTTCCCCATCGTGCACGGTCCATTCGGTGAGGGCGGCCCGCTGCAAGAGATCCTCGAGTCGATCGCAACAACGCACGGCATTGGTTACGTCGGGCCGAAGCCGCAACCTGCGCGCATTGCGATGCACAAACTTGCGACCAAGCAAGTCGCGTCGAGTGTCGGAGTTCGCACACCGCGTTCGCGTGAACTTCGCCGTGGTGAGCCACTCGACCTCGTTGCACCGCTCGTGCTGAAGCCTTCGAACGACGGATCGAGCGTTGATCTGCGCATCTGCCGGACTTCCGCTGAAGTCGATGCCGCGCGCGCGGAACTCGAACCAAAGCGTGCATTCCTGATGGCAGAAGAGTTCATTGCTGGTCGCGAGATGACCGTGGGCATCGTGGACGGCGAAGTCCTACCCATCATCGAAATCGTGCCTGCGGTCGAGTTCTACGACTACCAAGCGAAGTACTCCCGCGACGACACACGCTACGTACTCGATCCTGTGCTTCCTGCGCAGATCGCAGAAGAAATGCGGACGGCCACGAAGGCAGTTTTCACGGCACTTGGCCTTCGCGACGTCGCTCGCGCGGACTTCATGGTGGATGATCGAGGCGCTTGGTTCCTCGAAATCAATACCGCGCCAGGTATGACAACGCATTCACTTGTGCCGATGGCGTCGCGGCATCGCGGAGTCGACATGCCGGAACTGTGCGCACGCTTGGTTCATGCCGCACTCACACGCGCGAAGTCAAGTGCGCGTCTGCCGCGCGCCGCAACCGCAGCGTCACATGCGGGCGCAGTGGCAAAAACGTAAGGCCACATTCTTCGCGACCGCCTCCACTGCAATCTCCTCCACTTCAATCTCCACCTCTCGACCTTTCATCCAAGCGATCACACGTATGGCTCGCAAGAAGAACTCCCCCACTTTCTCCCAACGTTTCGCAGAACTTCGTACGCGCGCGTTTGGTGAAGAATCACGTCTCCCTACGATCGCTTCCGGCGTGTTTCTCCTCGGACTTGTCGGATTGACGTGGTGGGGCGTGCCCAAGTTGCGCGAGCGATTGCGCGACCAAACGACAGAAGCCCTTGCAAGCGATTTGGGGGGAAATGTCAGCTACACCGAACTGCCGTCGTGGTTTGATGAGAAGCGTCAAGCACAAGTCACGTCGCGCGTTCGGAGTGCCGTTGGCGATCTCTCATCGATCGATCAAACGCGTTTGAGCCGCGCGCGTGATGCGATGCTTTCCACCGGTTGGTTCGACGAGATTCGACAAATCAGCCTCGCGGACGGCGGAGGATTCCTCGTCGACGCAAAGTTCCTCGTGCCGTTTGCCATCGTCCGTCATGGAGAGTTTGATTTCCTCGTGACGCCCGAAGGTCGACTGATGCCGATGGAATGGAAGGCCGGTCATCGCCCCGCGAATCCGCACTATGTGGCGATTCTGGGCGCAACGGAACCTGCACCGGGCGCCATCGGTGACCAGTGGCGCGGCGCAGACCTTGCGGCGGGACTGGAACTCGCGCGTGCTCTTGCGTCCGAAGACTGGTTCCACCTCGTCGCGGGTGTGGAACTCACGCGATTCACGAGCGAAAACGCGCTTGTCTTGGTCACCCAAGACGGGGGTCGCATTGTGTGGGGTCGAGCTCCGGATGACCGTTCGGTTGCGGAAGTCCCGACCGAAACGAAGCTCGCCACACTCGATTACCTCTTCCGTTCGAATGGGCGGATCGACGCGGGCGGCGGACGAACGCTTGATCTTCGCGGTGATCTCGTGACGCTTCGTGCGGATACGCGCACCGCCGCTGCCACGGAGGGTGAGTCCGGCGAGAGCGAATCTGCCTCGCGCTGATCGTATCGGTTGGTCGCGCGTTGTCTCCGTACACTGCGAATATGGCAACCGGTGCCGACACTTCCACGCTGGCGTCGGTGAGGATCGATCCACCTCGTCCGCTGTTTGTTCCGCGCGGCCTTGTTGTCTTGACCGCCCTCTGGGTGTTCATCACGTGGGTCACCCTGTTCGGTTTCTCACCACCGGTTCAGGCACAGTCTTCCAGTTACGGTCCGTCGATTCAACTGCTCTTTGCAACAATCGGCGTTGGCATCGCGATCGCGTGGCCCATGCTTCGGCTCGCCGGACGGGCTTCAAGCGCTCCGCTTTCCCAGTCGATCTTTGACGGACTCGCGATCCTCGTCCTCCTTCAGGTTGTGCTTTGGCCGCTTCGACTTGTGACCTCGTGGTCACTCGATCGCACGATCGCACTCGACGGAATGCTGGCGCTGACGATCGTTTCAACAGGCGCCATTCTTTCGCTCGCGACCGCGTCAACACGCGCGAAGACGCGAACACTCGCCATGTTCGCACTTGTACTCGTTGCGCTCGGGCCACCGCTCTTCAGCGCGACCGTGGGATTCACAACGCAGACACTCCTTCAGATCGAACTCGCGCCGCCCTACGCGCTCACCGCCGCGAGTGCGCCCACGGCGCTCTCGCAATTCGCTGCACCTCGACCGCTTGATACCACGCTTGAGGACGCCATTCTCGTACGGCATGCAGCGGTGCATGCCGCGGTGGCTGTTTCGCTTGCGCTCGTTGCCGCGGGTGTTCGACGCCATCACGGTGCGGATAGCGCACGAAGTGCGGAATAACGCCTGACGACGCAACGCCATCGCGCGATTTTCCGGCGTTCGACGCCATTCGACCTTTCGAGGCCGATCCGCTATCTTCTGCGCCGCGACGCGGGAGCACTCTCCCGCGTCGCACGTTTTGCCCCTCGCGTGATGCGTGTGGCTGGAAGGACCTTTGCTATGGATTTCATCACTGCCGAAGAGAAGACGATGCTCGAAGAG
>CAIWCL010000301.1 GCA_903911205.1 uncultured bacterium | reverse complement strand
TACGACGAGGTCAAGAACATTCGCGTCTGACCAGTCTTTCAGACTTTGCCATTTGCACCCGGGCGGCGCCGTTGCAGCCGCCCGGGTGATTTTTTCAACCTCCCCCAAGGCGATCGCTGCCGACGCGCGCAGAAATCGCGTGATTCGGTGCGCAGTCTTTGCGGGGTGAAACACTTCCTTGCCGATATGGGTTCTCCCGATGCGCGACGCCAGGATGGCACCGCGCACCCGGTTCCCGTCCGATCGACCCGCGCCACGGCATGGAGGCCACCGCGTGCAGGCTCTGCGCAACATGCTCGAACTCGTCCGGACGCGACTGTCCGGCCTCTCGCCTTCCGCCAAGCTGCTTGCAGGAAGCCTTGTCGTCATTGTGGCGCTCGGGTTCTTCCTCATCGCTCAGTGGAGTGCAACCACCGACCTTGTTCCATTCGCGGTGAAGGAAGCCTCGATCGAAGAGGCGCGTTCCTTCTTGTCCGCGCGTGGCGTGTCGTACGAAGAGAAAGAGGGGCAGATTCTCGTCCCTGTCGATCGACGGAACGAACTCGTTTCGGCCTTTGCAGAGCAGGCGGGAAGCGGGAGTGGCATCGACTTCGATCGACTCATCGCGTTGGATAGCCCGTTTGAAACGACGCGCCAGAGCGAAACTAAGAAGTTGATCGCACTGCAAAACGTGCTCGCAAACACCATTCAGGGCTTCCGGAATGTGAAGTCTGCGCGCGTGTTCATCTCGCCGAAACCGGCGACGCCGCTTGGGGCATCGCGTCACGTACAAACCGCGAGCGTGAATGTTGTGATGCGTTCTGGTGCACTTTCGGAAGAGCAGATCGACGCGATTGCATCGATGGTTGCGGGCACGCAATCAGGTCTCAAACCGGAAGCGGTTTCCATTACCGACGGACTTCGCAACTACCGTACAAGCTTCGCGCGCGCTGGAGCGACGGGCGAGAATCTCGATCAGGCGCTCAAGATTGCCGACGCGGTGCAGTCGCGCATTGCAACATTGCTTGCGGCAATCGAAGGTGTGTTGATCGCGGTCAATCCGCAAGTGGTCACGAAGCAGCGCACCGAAAAACGAACAGAGTTTGGCGAAGGAACGAGCGTGCCGACGAGCGAGTCGAGCATGGTTTCGGAGATGAAGGGTGCGTCCTCTGGTCGCGAGCCTGGTGTTGTTCCGAACACTGGGCTTTCGGTTGTGTCGACGTCCGGCGGTGGTTCGGCAAGTTCGAATGAACGAACCGAAAGTCGCTACATGCCAGTTGTTCCGGGAAGTGAAATCGTTGAGAAGGACAACACGGGTTACGCGACCAAGATTGATGTCGGCGTGAGCATTCCGTGGAGTTACTTCGTCAAAGTGTGGCAACTCAAGAATCCTGCCGCAGATGGTGAGGATGCGAAGACTCCCGATGACGCTGCGATCGCAATCGTGCGCGACGAGGAGATTGCTCGCATTCGAAAGTTGATCGAGCCGCTCGCCGCGACCGATGCAGTCGAGGGAGCAAAGAAGGGCGCTGTTGAAGTCAGTTGGTTCTACGACTTTGAGGCGGTTCCTGCGCAGGCTTCGATCGGTGCGGGGCTCGGTGAAATTGTGCTTGGAGGCGGGGGGGCAACCGGCGGCGGCGCGAGTGGGCTCATCAAACCGATTGGTCTCGGTGCGCTCGCAGTGGTGAGCCTCTTCTTCATGTTCAACATCGCGCGTCGTGCATCCGCACGTGAAGAGTTGCCGACGGCGGAAGAACTTGCAGGCGTGCCGCCGAAGCTTGAGTCGGATGACGCCGAGATCGTTGGCGAAGCAGACGAGGCGACACCTGCGCTCGAAGGCATGGAACTCGACGATGACAGTCTGCGTCGCGCGCAAATGCTTGAGCAATTGAACGACATGGCGCAGCGCGATCCGTCTGAACTTTCAGGCATCCTTCGTCGCTGGATGCGCACAAACGCCTGAGCGAGGAACGCACAATGGCATACCGCCCTGGCATGAAACTTCCGAAGTCCGCCGATGAGCTCGACGGCACGCTCAAGAGTGCGATTCTACTGCTGCTTCTCGATGCGGACAGTGCGGGCTCCATTTTGAAGGAGATGCCGACTGAACAGGTTGAAGAAGTGACACGCGCTTTGGCCGCGCTTGGGGACGTTCCGAAAGAACTCGGTCAGCAGGTCATCAGTGAGTTCTACTCGCTTGCGATGGCGCAGGGCTACGTACGTGAAGGCGGACTGGATTACGCGCGAAATCTGCTGAAAAACTCGCTGGATCCGAAGACGGCAGACAAAGTCATCCAGCAGATTCAGACGCAAGTACAGAAGACGCCATTCGCCTTCCTTCAAAAGGCCGAGAGCGAAAATCTTCTGACGTTTATCCAAGAAGAACATCCGCAAACGATTGCGCTGATCGTCTCGCACCTTCCCCACCATAAAGCGAGTGAGATTCTGATCGGGCTTCCGCCTTCGAAGCAGATCGAAGTTGTGCGTCGTGTTGCGAACATGGAGCAGACAAATCCCGAAGTGATTCGTGAAGTTGAAGCGGCGCTCGAAAGTCGACTCTCGAACATGATTGGAACTTCGAGCGAAAAAGTCGGGGGTGTTGAAACCGTCGCTGAAATTCTCAACCTTGTCGATCGCTCGACCGAGCGCACCATCATGCAAGGTGTTGAAAGCGAAGATCCGGATCTTGTTGAAGAGATTCGCCGGCGCATGTTTGTCTTCGAAGACATCAACAACGTCAACGACAAGGGCATCCAGGCCGTGCTCAAGGAAGTCGAAAACGACGAATTGTGTCTCGCGCTCAAGACAGCATCGGAGGCGCTCAAGAACAAGATCCTCGCCAATATGTCGTCTCGCGCGGCTGAGTCCATCCGTGAGGACATGGAGTTCATGGGGCCAGTCCGCATCAGCGATGTGGAGGCCGCGCAGCAGCGCATCGTCGACATTGTGCGGCGACTCGAAGAAGCGGGCGAGATCATCATCTCTGGTCGCGGTGGCGCGCAGGACGTTGTGGTGTAACGCGAAAGCGTTCGCGCGGAGAGACCGGAAAAACAAACATGGCAGTTCTCAAGCACTCGACCCCCAATGCGCGCGCTCTGACGGGCGGGGCATTTGACCTCGGCGATCTCCGTGCAGGTGCGGAGTTGGTGTTGCAGGAAGCAAGGGCTGAAGCAGCGCGTGTCGTTACCGCGGCTCGTGCAGAAGCGGAGCGCATGCGAGCGGATGCGCGAGCAGAGGGATTTGCCGAAGGGCGCGTGGCCGGTTTCGCCGAGGGTGAGGCCGCAGGTCGGGCCGCAGGTGAGTCGGCGGGGCGTGCGGAAGCCCTCGCCGCTCATGACGCGTCGTTCAAGGCACTTGAAGAGGCCTATGCGGCGGAGTTTCTTCGTTGGAGTGCGCAACGCGATGAGGCGATGCGCGCTGCTGAACGTGAGCTTGCCGGTATTTCCGTCGCGATCGCGGAGTCGATTGTGCGGGAGCATATTGCGCGGGAACCTGCGTGGATCGCACGTGCGGTCGAGAACGCCGTTTCGCTCTTTGCGCGAGCCACGCGTGTCGCCATTGAGATCGCGCCTGAAGATGAGGCGCTTGTGTCTCGTGCAATGCCTTCGTTGCGCGCAGCACTTCCCGCCGGTGCCGAGATTGAAGTGGTCGCGCGTGAGGGAATCTCCCGTGGAGGTTGCGTCATTCGTTCGAGTGAAGGCTCGGTCGATGCGCGTATCGAAACGCAGTTTCGTCGCATGCGCGCTGGCATCGTCGGCGATGGAGCAATCGAGTCGGCAGGAGGCACATCGTGAAACTCGCGGCGATTCGCTCCGCAGTACGCGCGATTGAGTCTCGCGAGATCGTGGGTACGGTGCGTTCCGTGAAAGGGCTTGTGCTCTCCGTCGAGCAATTGCCGCTGCCGGTCGGATCGCTGGTACGCGTCGAGATTCCTGGCCGCGATGCGCCGCGCGGCGAGGTTGTTGGCTTCGAAGGAACGCGTGCGCTCGTCATGTTGTTGTCAGAAGCCGATGGTGTTGCCTGTGGCGTCCAAGTGTTCGGTGAGAAGCCGTACGCGACCATTGGAGTCAATGACCAATGGCTTGGCCGCGTTGTCGATGCACTTGGTCGACCGATCGATGGAAAGGGCCCAATTGCGCCCGGTTCGCCACAGCCACTGTGGCCCGAGCGCACGAGCCCATTGTCGCGCGGAGTGGTGCGTGATGCGCTGCCGACAGGCGTCCGCGCCATTGACTCGATGTTGACAATCGGCAAAGGTCAGCGCATGGGCATTTTCGCAGGTCCAGGCGTTGGAAAGAGCACATTGCTCGGATCGATCGCGCGTGGAACCAGCGCGCAAGTGAACGTCATCGGATTGATTGGCGAGCGTGGTCGCGAAGTGCCTGAGTTTCTCGAACACGTCCTTGGGCCTGAAGGCCTTGCTCGATCTGTGGTCGTTGTTGCGACGGGCGATGAAAGTCCGCTCATGCGCGTCCGTGCGGCGACAGTGGCGTGCAGCGTTGCGGAGCACTTTCGTGACGAAGGCAAAGATGTCCTTTTGATGTTGGACTCGATCACGCGCTTCGCACAAGCGCAGCGACAAATCGGACTCTCAGCAGGTGAAGCGCCCGCGACCAAGGGCTTTACCCCGAGCGTTTTTGCGATGTTGCCCCGGCTTCTTGAACGCGCAGGGACGATTGCGGGCGGCGGATCGATTACGGGTTTTTACACAGTGCTTGTCGAAGGCGATGACATGACGGAGCCGATCGCCGACGCCGCGAAAGGCATTCTGGACGGGCACATCGTGCTCTCGCGAAAAATTGCGGAGCGAGCGCACTTCCCTGCGATTGACATTCTGCAATCGATTTCGCGTGTTGCCGATCAGATCAGCGACGGGAACCATCTCAATGCGCGACGGCATGTCTCGCGTTTGCTTGCGTCCTATCGCGAAGCGGAAGAACTCATTCAGATCGGTGCGTACGCAAAGGGATCCAATCCCGATGTCGACGCAGCGATCGCGGTTCGCCCTGCGATTCAGGCATTTCTGCAGCAGGATCGCAATGAGCGTGCGGAGTATCCGCGCACCCTTCGAAGTCTCATTGAACTTTCGCTCGCCGCGACCAACGTGACAAATCGGCGTGGCGGGGTTTCGCAAGTTGGAGCGCAAGGTGCGCCGAACGCAGGAAAGCCTGCGCAGTCTGCGGGAACGGCTGCAACGGGGGGACGTCGAACCTGATTCCTGTGCGTTGCGCGAAGAAACTGCTCCGCGCAGCCGATAGCAATCGAACACACCCATGGCTCAGTTTCGCTTCGCACTCCAGCGTGTCCTCGACCGCCGCCTCGATGAGGAGGAGGCGAAGCGTCGCACCCATGCAGCTCTTGAAGCGAAGAAGCGTGGACTCGAGGATGCGTTGCGCGGGCGACAGCAAGAAATCGCTGCTGGTCGCGATATGTGGCGCGCTCAACTCGTTGGTGAAGTGGACCCCGCAGCGCTTCGACACCACGCCGGCGCAGCGATGGGGCTCGTACGAAAGGCGCAGCGCACGGTGCTTGAGATGGCGTCGCTTGAGAAGTCGATCACGGCTTCGCGATCTGAGTTGGTCGAAGTGGCGAAAGCGCGTCGAGCACTCGAAATTCTGCGCGAACAGCGACTTTCCGCGCATCTTGCAGTTGAGGCGTCGCGAGAGCGCATGCAACTCGACGAATTCGCAAGCGATCTCGCACGTCGTGCGCGTGAAGAAACTGTCGGTGCTCGACAGGCAAATGGTGAAGGAGTGCATCGATGAAGACGCTTCTCAAACTCGTGCTCGTGCTCGCGGTTGCGAATCTACTCGCCGTCGCGGGATTTGTCGGTTGGCTCGTCGCAAGCGGTCGCGTCGATGGCGAGCGTGTCACGCGCGTCCGTGAACTCTTTCGCCCAACAATCGCGGAGGAAAAAGCTGCACTCGCGGAATCCGAGAAGGTCGCTGCGGAGTCCGATCGGCTCGCGGCGGATGAACTTCGGGTGCGTGGACTTCCACTTGCATCTGGTGAGGAAATCACCGCAGAGGATCGCTTCCGTGATCGTGCAACCCTTGCGCTGAAGTCGCTCGAAGAGCAACATCGGCGCATGCAGGATGATCTCCGCTCGCGTGAAGAGGCTGTCACAGAGCGTGAGGAAGCACTCGCGACTCGGCAATCGGAGTGGGAAGCATCGATCTCGGACACCAAAGACCGTCAGACGAACGCGCAGTTCCGAAAGGCGGTTCGCCTTCTGGAGGCGGCGCCGCCGAAGCAAGGTCGCGAGTGGATTCTCGAGCTCATCAAGTCGGGACGCTCAGATCTTGCCGTGACATATCTCGACGCGATGAATCCAGCAAAGTCGGCCAACCTTCTGAAGGCCTTCAAGTCCGAAGGTGACGCGATGGTGGCAACTGATTTGCTTGAACGTCTCCGGAAGCTCGGTCTCGGTCGCGAGACGGGCACGGATACGACCAATGGTGCCATTTCTGCCGAACAACCCGCCGATTCTGCCCGCTCCCCGGTCCGGGCGGCTGGAGGCGCCACGCCTGCAGCCCCAGTCGGACCCGTCTCCAACGGCTCGGTCGCCCTTCCGCGAGGCACTCGCGGTGGAAGCGCGGGAAGTCCCGGCGCTCAAGCGAGCGCGCCGACAGGAGAGCGCTGAGTCGTTGTCGGAAGCGCGCGCCAAGGATCGTCGGAGCGAAGCGCGCTCGGTCGGCAGTGAGCGGGCGTTCATTGCAGACAAGCGTCGACCACTCGACGAACGTGGGACGGATGAAGTTGGCGCGGAAGATTTGGCCGACGAGCGGATGAACGAACTCGCAGACGAAGTGCGTGCAGAGGATGCATGCGACACGGAGCGAGAGACTGAAGCATCGCGCGACGACGCCGATTCAGATGCCGCGGACACACTCCTTTCAATCAGCGGGGACCCGAATGGCGTCGTGGGTGTTTCCCCTCCGATGACGCTGGATTTCTCGTTGGAAGCGCTCGCGGCAAGCGCGGATCTGGTCACGGATGCGACCTTGGGCGGAGGTGCGACGACTCTGTTGTCCTTTGACGCGCATGCATCGATCTCATCCGACGCGCTCACAGGCGTTCTCTCGATGCCTCTGACGGGGCCGCAGTCGAACGAAGCGCTTCCGATGGCGGGCTCGCTCGCGCAATCGATCGCAGGCTCAGGGGTGCATTCGAGTACGACGGCGACCGCGTCGCGTGACGCGAACGAACGCGCTCTGACAAACCTTGGAGTCGACGAATCCGCGGCTGGTCTTACGCATCCAGACTCGACGACGAAGCCAGAGCGCGGTGTGCTGAACGCATCGGAAACCAACACGCGCGTCGAGTCTTCCGCCGCCGGCGCGAACGATCCGCTGGGTAGCCTCGCCCAAGCGATGCAGGATTCGCAACGATTCGGAGCGACCCCCTCGACACAGCAGGGGAGCGCGATCGCTGGTCGACTCGCTGAAGTGGAAGCGAATATCGCTCGATCCCGCGCGACGCAAGCGATCGCAGCGAGCGGAACACGGATCACGGATGCGGCCGTTGAGAACACCGCAAACGCAACCGATCTCATCGCAGCGAGCGGCAGCACGTTTGCAAGCGACTCTGAGCGCCTCGTGACTGCGGAAGGCAACGCGTTTGGTGCAAACAATGCTGCGCCACAAGGCGCTTCAGTGCTGACAAACGCTGCTGCCGGTCAGGCTGCGATCCGTGACGTCCATCGAGATCTCGCGGTTCCATCATCTCAGTTTCTTGCAGCCGATCTTGCGGCAGTGACGAGTGATGACGCATCGCCCGCCGCACAGCTCGCGGCAAAGGGTGCAGAACTTCTCGCGAAACATCGTGGTGGTGCGATCACCATGCGCCTCGAGCCGCCGGCGCTTGGTCAGCTCAAAATCGAACTTCGTATCACGCAAGGTGCGGTGGTCGCGGATTTCACAACAGCGACACCAGAAGCGCGCATGCTGCTTGAGTCGAACTTGGGCATGTTGCGCGAACGACTTGAGTCGCAGGGTCTTTCGATCGATCGGCTTTCGGTACACGGTGCGCGATCACACGCCGACTCGTCGGTAGCGAACGCATCGAACGCACAGCAAAGTGACGCACGCTCGCAGAGTGATGCGCGCAGTGATGGTTCAGGCCGCAACAGTGACGGAGGAAACTCGCGTCAAGACGCGGCAGGTGGCGAGAGTCGTGGACGACGCGAAGGCGACGAGCGCTCTCAAGATCAGAACCAACGGCAACGCGGAAGCGCGAGCGAGCACGATGCACGTGATGCCCGCACGATGAAGCGTGGCTTCTTAGGTGCGCTCGCGGACGCAAGCATGAAAGACGCAGGAAACGCGGGAAATTCAGGCACGAAATCAACACGTACGGCGGAGTCCGTGCGTCGCGCGGGCTAAGAACCCGAGAACCCGAGCTTTCAAACTCGGATAGATCAATCTAGGAGACCTCGCATGAGCGCCATCAATGCACTGACAGGTGGATCCAACGCGGCTGGTGGAACGAGCCGCTTCACCGAACTCACGAGCGAGGAATTCATCAAGATCATCTTCACTGAACTGCAGAATCAGGATCCGTTCAAGCCAAACGATTCCGCAGCGCTGCTCGAGCAATTGCAGTCCATTCGCTCGATCGAGAGCGATATGGAGCTCTCGAAGCAATTGGAAGGAATCGTCTTCCAAAACCAACTCGCGAGTGCGGGTAACCTCATCGGGAAGCGTGTTGCTGGCCTCACGGCCGACAACGAGCGCGTCGGTGGCACGGTGAAGAGTGTCGCGCGCAACGGCGAAGAGATCGCGCTCGTCCTCGACAACGGGTGGGTCCTTCCGATGGAGAATGTCGAGTACATCGACCAACAGCCCGTGACAACAGGCTCAGGAAGCGGCAATTCCGGTGGTACGAACCCGCCTGCCGGAAACGGCGGCAATCAAACCCCGGCGGTCACTCCAAACAACGTGCTTGGGAACTGGGGCAACACAGGCTCGGGCACGTCCGCGACGGATCTGAACAGCGACGGCAAGATTGACGCAACGGACCTCGCCCTTGCCCTCGGTGGCTGAGTTGGCGGTGCGATTTGCGTGGCATTCGGCGTAGGCATGCCGCTTGCAAGCCTCTCCTTGGACACCGCAATGACGATCGACCCTCGGCAACTTCTGCGTCGACTTGAGCCAGCCGTGCGCCCAACGGGCAACGGTGGCGCGACCGGACGTCCGTCGGTTGCCGATGGTGGCTTCCTCGAGTTGCTGACGCTTGCGGAAAACGGCGCGATGGAAAGCGCACGCGAGCCGATTCTCGCGGATGGCGCCACGCTTGAGCCGACGACGCTCGCGCAGATTGGCCGAGCGCTTGATCTTGCGGAAGGTCGTGGTGCCCAACGCGCGGTTGTTGTTGCCGAAGGCCGCACATTTCTTGCCAATGTTTCGTCACGCACACTCGAAAGACTCGAGACGCGCGATGACTTCGTCTTTGAAAGTGTCGACGCCGCGATTGCGATCCGCGGTGAGTCGGCCACCTTCGCGCATCGGCCACTTGGCCCACGCGCGCTGCCACCTGTCTCGATCGCAGAGCAGTTTGAAACCGCACGATTCGCAAGCGCGCACGGCGAAGTTGTCTCGCCACATCGCGCGAGCGCATGACACGACGCAACGAGGAAACACGCTATGGCAAGCACAACCGCACTCTTCACCGGCCTCTCGGGACTCATCTCGAACTCGCGCCGCCTCGATGTCATCGGTAACAACATTTCGAACGTGAACACCACGGCGTTCAAATCGAACCGCATGCAGTTCACGCCGACCTTCAGCCGCAATTTCTCGCTCGGTACGGCACCTGGCTCGACAACGGGCGGTACGAATCCAGGCCAGATCGGCCTCGGCGTCACGGTCGCGGGCACGCAGCGGAACTTCAACAATGGCGCGATCGGCGCAACGGGCGTTGCAACCGACGTCGCAATCGAAGGCGACGGGTTCTTCATCGTGGATGTCGCCGGTACGCGCCACTTCACGCGTGCGGGCAACTTCGTGCGGAATCCGGGCAACGAACTCGTTTCGCAATCGGGCGCGCGCGTCATGGGCTTCGGCGTCGACGATCAGTTCAACGTGATCGAGGGCGACCTTGTTCCGCTCTCGGTGCCGGTCGGCACGCTCACACTTGCCGAAGCAAGCCGCAACGTCATCTTCAACGGCAACCTTAACGCGTCGGGTTCGGTCGGCACGACTGGATCGGTCCATACGGGTCGTGCGTGGTTCACGGATGCCGCGATGACGACGCCGGTCACGGCGGCGACCGATCTCACCACAACCAATATCTACATGTCGGACGGCGCGGGCGGATCCGTCCTCGCCTTCGACTCAAGCACGAATCCAAAGACGATCACGATCTCGGGCGTTGAGAAGGGCGGCAAGGATCTTGGTACCAAGACCTTCGCGTTCAGCCCAACGGCCGTGACAGGTGCCGATGGATTTGGCACCACGCTCGGCGATTACGCGGATTTCCTCGAGGATGTCCTCGGTCTTGACAACAGCGCGGTTGGTAGCGGATCGAATCTTGGCGGCAACGTCTCGATCAACGCAGGCGGCCAACTCGTCATCACGGGTAACGAAGGTACCGTGCAGGAACTCGGTCTTGAGACTGCAGACTTCGTCGTCGGAACGCCGGGTTCGGGCAGCGGACAGCCGCTCGTCCTTACAAAGTCTGGCTCGGCGAACGGCGAGAGTGTGCGCACGAGCTTCGTGGTGTATGACTCGCTCGGCACGCCGCTCACGATCGACTTGACCTTCACACTCCAGCAGACCAGCGCGTCGGGCGGCACCACGTGGCAGATGGTCGCGGAGTCGAACGACAACGATGCAGCACAACGTTTGATCGGCCTCGGCGAAGTCACCTTCGACGCGAGCGGCCGCTTCCAGTCGGCTTCGAATCAGTCGTTCTCGGTGATTCGCACGAACGGCGCCGTGAGCCCGCTGACCGTCAACATGGACTTCAATTCGGGCACTGATGCCGTCTCCAGTCTCACCGACTCTGCATCGAATCTCGCGGCGGTCTTCCAAGATGGTTCGCCGATCGGCACGCTGTCGAACTTCTCGATTGGTGAAGACGGCCGTATTTCTGGATCGTTTACCAACGGTTTGACGCGCACGATCGGTCAGATCGCGCTCGCGAAGTTCTCGAATCCCGAAGGCCTCGTGGACGCCGGCGACAATCTCTTCCGCACGGGTCCGAACTCGGGTACGCCTCTTGTCGCGAAGCCGCGCGACTTCGGAACCGGTCGACTCGTTGGTGGTGCGCTTGAGTTGTCGAACGTCGACCTTTCGCAAGAGTTCATCAACATGATCCTCGCGAGTACCGGCTACTCGGCCGCAAGCCGCGTGATTACGACGACCGATGAACTCATCAACCAGCTGCTCGCGCTTGGTCGTTGATTTGCCGCGCGCACAGCGCAAACTCTGATTGCATCTCTCGCCGGGCCGTGCGATATTCACGGCCCGGCGATGTTCACTTTCTCGCACGTACTCTTTGCAATTGCCTGGCTTGCTGCGTGTTTTGCAGCGTGTTCGATCTTGTTTCTCCTGATCGGACTTGGCGCGGCAACGTTGCGATTTGCACGATTTGGTCGCGCTGGTGATGCGGGGGCGCGATGCGCGGCGTGTGGATACGCGTTGATCAATCGGTGCGCACGGTGTCCTGAGTGTGGGGCGGAACTCGAAACCGCATCAGCGGTCATTGTCGGACACACTCGGCCGGGTGGTTGGCGTATGGCGTTTGTTCCCTGCCTCGGGATTGCGCTTGCAGTGTGGGTGATTCGATGTGCGCTGAACGCAGGACCTGGCCTTTGGTGGGGGCCGGGACCCCGACCGCTGGCAGTGGAGCGTGTTGGAGGACTCACCGGTGAGGAGCTCGTACAGAGCGCGCTCGCAACGCCGCCTGATCCACCACCATGGACGAGTGTGCATGATCTCTACGGCGAAATCGCCCGTCGCTCAGTGCGTGCGGGAGAGCCCGGTAGTCGTGTAGGCGTTGGTGGCGATCTCTGGGTTCGCGCAGCGGCCGTCGCAATCACCGCGACGCCCGCGTACATCGAGGCGCTTGCGGTCGATGCTGAACGAAGCCAGCAGGGGACAACAGGATTCTCTTGGACCGGCATCCCTGTTCGAACTCCGGCTGGGTGGCACTGGTCGCGCGGTGGCGCGGAAGAGCTCTTTGTCGTTCTGCGAAGTTTGCAGCAATCCGGCTTCGACGCGGAGCCGATTCTGCGTGCGTTTGCTCGTTGGCGCGTGACCGCCATCGAAGTCGGTGCTCGCGGCAAACAGCCTCCATCGACGCTCCTTGCGGTCTCACTCGATGCGACTCGTCAGTCGATTCTCGCTGGATTTCACGCGGAAGAAGTCGTGACCCGCGTTGATGGCAAAGTCATCTACGAAGGAGCGATGACGGCAGAGTTTCCGAATCCATATGAAGGTGCATACGCAGGCACACTTGTTGGATTGAACTCGGGTGCGCGCGCGACAAACGATTCTTCTGACGCGGCGCCTGACGTTGATCGCGGAGACATTTCTGTCGCGTTTCGAGCGCACTCGGTGTTTGGGAGTGGCGGTCCACGCGAGACGTTGTTTGAACTTGTCGACCCGCCGATCGAGCGGGTGCAGCTTTCATGTGCGGCAGCACCGGAGGCCGCCGCGCGCGCCATTGCCGAGACGTTGACGATTGCCGAGTTTGATGCTCGGACACAGGCCCTCTCTGTTTCAAACGGTCCAGCGCAAAGCGCGCTTCGAAATTGGCTGAGTATCTCTCCTTCAATTGGCGCCGAAGTACGTTTGGAGGTGAACTGGAATGGGCGCACTTTTGATCTCGGTCCTGGCAAGATCGCGGATTCATCCGATCAAATTTCACCTCGCATCCGGCAATGGGCGATGCCGATCGTGCTTCGGCCATCTCTAGAGCAGCGGAGGGCAGCTGTTTCAGAGGCATCCTCGGAGCACGCAGAGTTGGTCATCACGCTTGTGCCGATGACGAATGAGCAACTTGTTGCCTGGCTTGTTCGAGCGGCTGGTGAAGATGGCCGTATTCCAAAGAAGGAATATCTCGATCGCGAGGTTTCTGTGCGTGTTCCCTTGCGTCTCGCGACGACAGAAAACGAGGCACGATGATGAGGTTCTCAGATTCCGTGAGAGTCGAACGAGTTTCTGGATCCGCGACGATCGACGTTGCACATCCGCTGCTGGCCACGATCGAAACATGTTCCGATGAGTTCGCGCTGCTTGCGCTCACACTGCTTGCGCTTGGTGCCGTGCTCTTGTTGTTCGCGCGCGAGAGTCGGCAGCACGAATCCCGCTTCGCAGCCCTGTTTCGCGTTGCCGCTCGGGTTGCAATTGGTCTCTCGCTCGCAGCCGGAACAGTCGCGGCGATCGATGGAGTTTCATGGTCGCAGTGGGAGGCGCGCGCCGCCTCGCGCGCTCGGGCGACGGAGCGCTGATCGATGATTTTCGATCGTGGAAGCGTGATGCGAGCGAGAGATTCGTCGGCAGATCACGGGCGCCGCAGAAACTACCCGCGACGTGGGTTCCGTCCGGAGCCGCCTTGTCGACCGTCGCCGAGGCGGCCATCGTCATCGCGCGCGGGAGCGCCGTCGCGGTGACGCGGCTGATGCGTTGCGCGGGCCGCCATGCTCTCGGCTGAGCCGGAAGTTGACGTCTCAAGCGGGTCGTAGCGCGCGAAAATCATGCG
>CAIWCL010000300.1 GCA_903911205.1 uncultured bacterium | reverse complement strand
GACGCGTCGACCTAAGCGCGTTGCCGCGCTCACTCGACAGTTGCGAATCGCTCGCGAGCCAAGAGCCGCGCAGCATTCACACTTCGTTGAAGAGCTGTCCCGCCGCGAGGCGTGCGGCAAGACGCGCGCGGCTCGGTTTCGTCGCCGCCAATTCATCCGGGGGCAACGCGTAGACCGCGTCGGGAACGAGGTGGCGCTCGAGCGTCTCGCTGATGATCTCGCGGACGAAGCGCCCCGTCTGCGTCCGGAGGTCTACGAACGCGATCGGCCGCATTCCCCATTTTGCATCAGGCACGCCCACCACGCACGCGGCGCGCACGCATGGCAGTTCACAGAGCGCGCGCTCGATCACTTCAGGATGAATGTTCTTTCCGCCTGAGATGAACATCGCGTCGAGTCGTCCGACGATGTGCAAGCGGCCGCGATCATCGAAGAATCCCGCATCGCGCGTGCGTAGTGGACGCTCAAGCGGCACCAACGCGCCGTCGTCCTCCCGCGCGATGAATTCGCCACGCGCGAGCACGGGGCCATCAACGGTGATCTCGCCGCTTGCGGGATCGATCGCAATGGAAACCCCCGGAATGGGCGGGCCTGCGAGCGTCTCCGCATCGCCCACGGCGCGCCGGCCGGTCGCAACCTGCGAACAGGTCTCGGTCAGGCCGTAGGTCGAGTAGAGCGGCACACCGCGCTCGATCGCAAGATCGTGCAGGGCCCGCGCGCTCGGCCCCCCGCCGAGCATCACGGCCTTGAGCGACGACGGGACGCGCGCACGATCCTCGAGAAGCCGCGCGAGTTGCGCTGCGACCAGCGACACATGCGTGCAGCCTTCGAGATCCTGCCACGTGCGGGGCTGCGTGGCAAAGCGCACGGCTCCACCAAGAAACCGAGCACGCATGAGAATCATCACGCCGCCGATATGGGCTGGTGCGAGCGACGCGTGCCAAATGTCGCCCGCGCCGAACGGAATCACGCGTGCGCCAAGCGCCGCACTCGCACGCATCGCGTCGAGCGAAAGATCGATCAACCGCGGCTCACCGCTTGAACCACTCGTCGAAAGCACAACGCCTGGCGCATCGTCGGCCTGCATCGCGCGAATGCGCACTTCGAGCGCCGCACGCGCCGCAGCAGGCAGTGACTTCAAGACTGGAAGCACACGACCGCCCCGCGACCAGATTGCTTCAAACGCAGGCATCGGATCGACACCTGTTTCGACCTCGACGATCGCGATCGCCGCAACGCTCACGCCCACGCCTCCGCAAACGGCGTGGGAAGTGGCTCTCCGGCGATTTCGCCTGCCATGACCGCGGCCGGGGCGCATGAATCTTCCACGAGCAACGCGGCAGTTCCGATGCCGTGCGCGCGTCGCGCGTTCGGAAGCGAGGCCGCCAGATGCACGGCCACGCGAAGCGCGAACGAACTTTCGTACGCTGTGGAAAGCACCACATCGACGCCGAGCCGCGCGGCCTCGTCGGCCCGTGCGCGAATCGCGTCGATGGAGCCGATTCGCGACATGCGCAAAACCCACGCATGCACACATCCGCTCTGCGAAAGTGTTTCGCGCAATTGACGCGCCGCAAGAGTGCTCTCGACGACAAGTTCATCGAGCGCGACGGGCATCCTGGTGCGCGAGGACAACTCGAAAAGATCCTGCGGATTCTCAAGCGGCTCTTCGAGATATTCGACGCGTGACGCATCGAGACCGTCGAGGCGTTCAAGGCACGCTGTCAAATCAAGCCGTCGATTCCCATCGATGCGAAATCGCGCAGCCGGCCACGCTGCAAAGGCGCGAGAAAGAAACAGGCGCTCTTCACGCGCATCGTGGCGACCCATCTTCAACTTGATGACTGGCGCATCCGCGAACGCAGCGATCGCGCGTGTATCGAGTTCGGCGAGGCCGCCCGGAAAGAACGCCGCGACCTTTGCGGACGTGCACGACGCTGCACCGAAACCGTCGAGCATCGCACACGCGGTCGATGCCGCGAACGCTGCACTCGGCGGCAACGCGTCGACGTCGCACGCGCCATCTATCCATGTTTCAAGCGCCTCAATCGCCTCATCGAGTGATTCACGATGAAGCCCCGCGAGCGGTGCACATTCGCCAAAACCCACGCGCTCCGTCGACGCGTCGACGACGCGCAGGAACGCGATTTCGCGCACGGCATCGCCGACCAGCGCCTGCGTTTCAGGCATGATCGGAAGCGAAATGCGCAGGATTTCGGCATCGCTCTCCATTATCCAACGCCCCAGTCGAGGTACGACCCCGCGGCAAACGCGATTCCGTACGTGTAAAGCAGCAAGCCAAACAACGCGAGGCGGAGGCCGAATGCTTCACCACCGACGATTGAACGCCGCCGCGAGGCGGCCCCGCCGAGCAGCGCCGCGACAATGGACGCAATCATGATGCCCTTCGGAAGCCCAAACACAATCGCGGCGATGATCGGCACCGCGATGGCAACGTTGACGCAGAGCGAGATCAATCTGCGAACGAATCGCGCGCCGAATCGCACCACAATCGTGCGCTTGCCGCTCGCGCGATCACCCGCTTCATCACGCAGATTGTTGGTCGCAAGCAAGCAGACACCAATCGCGCCTGTTGCACAACCACACACCAGCGCTGGCGTGGTCCATGCACCGTCGCACGCTGCCCGCGTACCCGCGACCGCGATCGGCCCAAAGAAGAGGAAGACGAAGACATCGCCAAGTCCGCGATAGGCAAGCGACAACGGCGGCGCGGTGTATCCAACCGCGCACATCGCGCCGAGCATTCCGATCGCGAGAAAAACTGGGCTCGCGTACACCGCAAGCCACGCTGCGGGAAGCGCGGCCAACACAACCGTCAGACCCAACGCAGACACCATCGCGCGCGGCGTGACCAGTCCTGAACCGACGGCGCGCTGCGGCCCGACGCGCGTCGAACCGTCGGTCCCCCGCAATCCATCGAACAGGTCATTCGCAAGGTTGCTGGCGATCTGCAACAGCAACGCACCTGCGAGCGCGACGAGTACAGGCTGCCACTTGAAGACGCCGTCAACGCGCGCAAGCGTTGCGCCAACCAGAACCGGACACAGCGATGCGCCAAGTGTTTTCGGGCGAATCGCAGAGATCCACACTGGGATCATGCTCGGTCGTGCGGCGTTCCTCATGGCGCGTTTCCTTTCACGGCATCTCTGCCGTCAAGGGGCGAACTTGCGGAAATCGGCGTTGCGCTTCGAGAGTTGCGCATCGCGACCTTCCTTCGCTTCGTCGGACATGTAATAGAGCATCGTCGCGATCCCTGCGAGTTCCTGCAGACCAGCTTGCCCGTCGCAATCTGCATTCAACGCCGCCTTCAACGCGCGCAGCGCGGTTGGCGAGTTCGCGAGCATCTCACGACACCACTGCACCGTGACTTCTTCGAGTTCCGTGACACTCGTGACCACATTGACCAGACCCATATCGAGCGCTTCTTGCGCTGAGTAACTGCGGCAGAGGAACCACATCTCGCGCGCCTTCTTCTGCCCGATGATGCGCGCCATGTAACTCGCGCCGTAACCACCGTCGAAACTACCCATGCGCGGACCAACCTGGCCAAAGCGCGCATTTTCCGCAGCGATCGTGAGATCGCACATCATGTGCAGCACATGTCCGCCGCCGATCGACCAACCGGCCACCATGGCGACCACGGGCTTTGGGCAGGTGCGGATTTCGCGCTGAAACTCAAGCACATTGAGGAACTCGCCACCAGACTCGGATCGATACCCCGTGTGTCCACGCACGCGCTGATCACCACCAGCGCAGAACGCGCGCTCGCCTTCGCCGGTGAGGATCACAACTCCAACCTCGCGATCCTGCTTTGCATTCTCAAGCGCGGCGCGCATTTCTTCGACGGTACGCGGCGTGAATGAGTTCCGAACTTCTGGTCGGTTGATCACGATCTTCGCGATGCGCTCCGCCTTGAAGTAGCGCACTTCAGAAAACGGCTTGCCGTGACACTCAAGAGCAACTTCTTGCCATGCGAGCGCCGGGCGGATCTTCTCTGTCGTTTCAGTGGTTGGTTTCACGGGCGGATAGGCAGTGGTCATGGCGTCTTCACCTGGCAATGGAATGCGAGAGCATTTCAGAAATGAGATTCGAACAACGTTGGGGCGCTTCGATCGGAAGCACGTGTCCAGACTGCGCAACAAACTCGAGACGCAACGCGGGAACGCTGGCCTTGATGCGGCGCGCGATGGCAGCATATCGCTCGTCGAGCGTACCGGCGGCGAACATCGTGCGCGACGCGAGTGCGGGAAGCGCATCCCACCGCGATCGACATCGCCCCGGCGAACAGCCCGCAACCGCATGCGCCCAAAATGTCGACTCTCCTTGCGAGCGTCGCATCCGCGTCGCAGCAAAGGATGGATGAGCCGCAAACGACGCGAAGAGCGGAAGTCGATACCAGCGCTCGACGAATGCATCGAGACCATCGCGCAGGATTTCCGCGGCGCGCTGGTCATCTTCACGCGCGCGCTTCATCCGCGCGTCAGGACCATCCACTGCGTCATCGATCCCGGGGCTTGACGAAAGCAGCAGCAATCGTGGAACGAGTTCTAGACGCGTTGCGGCGAGTTCAAGTGCAATGCGGCCACCCATCGAATATCCCACCAGTAGGTCGCATGGCTCTCGCTCCAATCGAAGCGCGAGTTGCGACGCTGCGTCTGCGATCGACCGACAGCCAAGTTGAAGAAGCGGCACACAATCGCACTCTATTCCGCTCGGAAGTTGCTGAAGCACATCAGCCCAATCTGCGGGCGAACCGAGGAATCCGTGCAGGAGCGTGACGCGCGGCATCAACGGAATTCCCGCGCCAACGCGTCGATCGCGGCCTGCGCAACACGTGCACGACATACTTCGCTTGCATCGCGCGTACAAACCACTTCAACGACCGTCGCGCCACCTCGCTTCAGCGCGCGCGCAACCGACTTCTCAAGACTTGCGCGCGACTTCGGTGTTTCGACTGCCAAGCCAAAACTTCGTGCAATCTCCGCGAACATCAATCCGTGCGGCGTAGTGAAACACGCTTCAAAGACATCGCCGTGTTTCGCGATTGGCAAGTAGCGGAAAATGCCGCCACCGTCATTGTTGAGTACGACAATCACAAGTGGTGTTTCGACAAGCGCTGCGAGTTGCAAACTTCCAATGTCATGGAGCGCGCTCACATCTCCGACAAACGCAACGACTGGTTCATGCGTCGCATGCGCATGTCCGACCGCACTCGCGATGAGCCCATCAATGCCACTCGCCCCGCGGTTCGCCGACGAATGCCAACCTTTCGATGGCGGAATCGCAAGGAAGTCCGCATCGCGAATCGGCATCGAAGAACCGTAGAACACTGTGCCATGTGCATGGGCGGAGCATGCGCTCGCGGTCACGCTCGCAAGCGCAGTCGGCTCACAAAGCACTGGCTCGGTATCGAACGCGCGCGCACTTGCTTTCGTTGCAACGGCGAGCGCGCGTTTCCAGCCCGCGTGCGGCTTCAATCGAGGAGATGCACAGAAAACGGCGGGACCCGCATAGACCGCATCGGCTCGATGTGATGGATCGACGCGCGGATCACCGGCGCCAAAGACCGTCACACCGCTTGGCTGCGCCGCGATCCACGCATTGAGTCGCTTCGAAACGACAGGATCGCCCACGACCGCAATCGCATCTGTGCGCAGCGCGGCGTGCAGCGCTTCATTGCGCGCACCACTTCCAGATTCACGCGCGGCACGCAACACGAGATCTGCGCCCGCGGTTCCTACACCAGCGAGTCCACTGGTGACATCCGCGAGGAGCGTTCCCTTCCAACGCGCGAGCTGCTGCGCCGTTGTCGCAGAAACACGGCCTGCAACGACGATCGCCGAGTCGATTTCGACTTCGGCGGCGACAGGCGGCAACGTTGGACGCCACGGATCCTTCGAACCAGACCATCGCGTGATCGATGCAAGCCAACTGTCGTCCCACGCGCGCACATCAGGTGCGAGCGGCTCGCGGAACTGCCAATTCAGATGCACCGCGCCGCCCTGCGCACCCGCGAACCCCAACGCGCGCGCAAATGCTTCATCAACCGTAGAAAGTACGTATTCCGCGGGGATTTCAGTCGTCGGACACGGCATGTCGACAACCCAACGCGCAGCACCCGCGAGTAGTTGCGACTGTGGAATCGCTTGATTTGCGCCGCAATCACGCAGCTCAGGAGGCCGATCCGCGGCGAAGATCAGCAGCGGCGTGCGCGTCATCCTCGCCTCAACCATCGCAGGCAGTACGTTTGCGACCGCTGTACCACTCGTCATCACGTGCACCGCGGGAGTTCCCGTCGCCTTCGCGATGCCAAGCGCGAGGAAAGCGCCCCCGCGTTCATCGTGCGCGATATGCGTCTGAATCGATGGATGACGCGCGAACGCGACCGCAAGTGGTGCGCTCCGTGATCCGGGGGAAATCACCGCGTGACGTACGCCGAGTCGCGCGCATTCTTCCGCGGCAAGCATCGTCCACGCCATGTTGATGTTGGGCGCATCGCGCATCTCGTCCAAGGTATCAGGTGGCGAGCCGCTCGAATGCGAGCAGTTTGTGGCCAGTTTCACGCCACTCCTCCGCCGGATCCGAGCCTTCCACTATCCCAGCGCCCGCAAAAGCGACGAGCGCATCACCATCCAGACGGGCCGAACGAATGGCAACGGCAATCTCCGCACCATCGCGCGACACGACGCCGATCGGCCCCGCATACAAGCCGCGATCGAAAGGCTCATACGCACGCAATGCTTGAATCGCAGGCACAATCGGCGCACCCGCAACGGCAGGCGTCGGATGCAGGAGCCGCACCAAATCTGTGTCACTCGTTCCGGCGCGCAATTCCGCCTGCACACGCGTCGCGAGGTGTTGCACATAGGCAAGCCGCAAGAGTCGAGGCTCCGCATCGACGCGCAGACTCGTCGAGCATGAAACGAGCGCCTCGCGCACTCGCTCCACGACAAACTCGTGCTCACGGCGATCCTTCTGGCTTGCCAGAAGCGACTCGCCGAGCAAGCGATCCGCGACCGCATCGACGCCACGCGGGCGAGTCCCTGCGACCGCTTCGCTGCGCGCAACGCGTCCTGTGCGCGAGACGAGCCGCTCAGGTGTTACGCCCAGAAACGCTCGACCTTCTCCCACTTCGACGAGGAAGCGGAAACCACGCAATTCACGCGAAGCAAGCCGCGAAAGCACCGCGACAGGATCGAGCGCTCCACTCGCGAGGTAACGCCGAGTGCGCGCAAGCACGATTTTGCGCAACGTTCCTGCACGAATCTCATCGAGCCCCGCACGAACCGCGCGTGTCCACCGTGCCTCACCATCTCCATCGCTTTCGCGAATAAGTGCGGGCTCGACGACACAAACCCGCGATGGCTCAGCGAGTCGCGCCAACAAGCAGACGATTTCTTCACGGGCGTTGTCTTCGATCAGGTTGACAGCGATCAAATGCCGCTCGCCCTCACGGCGAAACTCAACAAGCGGTAAGACACACGAACTCTCTTCAAACGCGTTCCATGCAGCGTCGCGCGCACGTGTCGCATCGAACGGTTGCGCTGTGAAGTGGATGGGCTCGCGCGAGCCTTCCGTCGATGCGCGCGCCATCCGAAGCGTTTCATGCTCACCGAAGAGCGCTCGGCGCGCGATGCCAATGCCCGCCACTTCGAGTTTCGAACTGCGATCTCGGAAGTAACGCCGCGTTCCCGCCGGCGCACCGCGCAACCAAAGAAGGATGTCGGTCGGTTCGACATCGATCTCCAAGCGCACCACTTCGCCCGACATCGGAGTGGCGCAACATTGCACGCGACTCGCGAGATCATGAAGTCGCGCCGAAAGCGTCTTCGCCGTGTCATCGGCGGTCGTCGCGCTCGGCAATCGATGGAACGGACCTACAGTCATGAGCTTCGTAGGCTAGACGATCCAACGCGCGCGTTCAGCCCAGTTTTTGCAGGCGAACCGCGAAGTTCTCAGGAATCGACTTCAAATTGAGCTGCGGCTTTCGTTGCGTTTGCGTCAGGAGCGGGCTTCTCGGCCTCAACTTCCGCAGGGAGCCCGCGCACGATTTGGTCGAGCACCTCCGAGACCGCGACGGAGAATGCATCTGCGACATCCTTCGGCGCCGCACCCTGAATTGGCGTGCGCGTCTTTCCACCCATATGCGCAATCATTCGCGTTCTTCCGCCGCGACCGTCGAGGAGATAGGAGTGGATCTCGACAACCACAACCGGACGCTCAGGATCGGAGTAATCCGAGTAGAACGACTCAATGACACCATCGATCATGAAGTCGCAACGCACGGCGAGACCTTGTATACCCACGAGCGAGAAGCGCCCGCTGCGCGAAAACGCGCGCGCCGTTGCATCACAAATCATGTCCGACGGATCAGAGAGAAACCCGTTGTACGCGTCGGCTCGCCAAGATCCATCACTCGTCTTGTAGAGGAAGGGCCGTCCATCAAACGGAGGAATCGCAGAAAACCGCATCACCATGGCGGTGCCGAGTGCTGCGCCTTCGATCGGGGCCTGCTTCGAAGGCGACAACATGTATTGCGCACCAGTTGGCGCCGGACGATCAAAGGCGTCACAACCCGCGAGCGACAACACGGATGCGCCGACCGCAAAGGCCATGCGCAGGGTCGCCCGAGAGAACATGCTGTGTGATGTTTGCAGTGGTTGCATGGGTCTGTCTTTCTGTCAAATGCAATTGAAGGTTGGAGACGCGATCGTCATCAGGTTGCCAAATGACGCTGATCACTCCGGCTTTGGCCCAGGCGCCCCCGGCGGGAGCGGCTTTGGCGACTTGCCAAAGATCACTTGTGCCGGATCGCTCTTCGCACGCGTGGTCAATTCTTCGAGATTTTCCGCAGTCTTACGCAGCGCCTCTACGAGTTGCCGAATCTCATACGACTCGCTTTGCAGCAACTCCGACACCTGCTCACCGATTCCCCGATACTCCTCAACAGTCGGGGCGAGCGTTCCCGTCGCCGTGTCGAGATTCGCGAGGATGCGCTGCAGTTTGTCACTCCCGAGCATCGCATCGAGACGGTCCGCGGCTTCGCGCGCCTTCTTCATCATCGCGGGAATTTCAACAAGCGCTTCCTTGAGGCTGTTGCCATTTCCATCAAATGCCACGCGCAGTTCACCCGTGACCTTCGCGACATTGTCCAGTGTTGCGTC
>CAIWCL010000299.1 GCA_903911205.1 uncultured bacterium | reverse complement strand
CTTCGTGATCACGGGCCTGCACTCGTACGCGTGAGCGAACAATCAACCACCTGCACGGATCTTCCTGCACGGATCTTCCTGCACGGATCTTCCTGCACGGAACTTCCTGACTCGCCCGGCCCCGCCCCCTCAACGGCGGGGCCGGTTCCGTTCAACCGTCGCGGCATTGAGATTTTTACGACGCTTTCAAATGCCGCATCACAACGCACGTATTGACGGTTGTCATGAGCACTCTCTCTCCCAACATCCTCGTCGTATCAATCACTCTCTCGCTCTCGGCGACGGTGCTCGCCCGAACCGACTGCGAGGGGCTCCAGTGGCGCGGGGGATTCGCGCTATCTAGCGGCTTCGATACTAACCCGTTTGCGGCGGCCGCCGTCGACCACGATGGCGATGGCACACCGTCGGTCTTCGTCGCCGGTTCCGGCGGCGCGAGCGGCGTCGCGTTCAAGGGTCTCGTCGTACTCGAGAACGGGCTTTGGCAACCGTTCGGTCCTTCTTTCAGCGGATCGGTCGCTTCGATCCTGCGCGCCGATCTCGATGGTGACGGCGTGCCGAGTTTCGTGGTCCTTGGCTCGCTTCGCCTTGAGCCCGTCGACGCTGGCACGCCCGCCTACTCGATGCTCGAATGGAACGGCGCGGGGTGGACGCCGCGCGCGCCGGTCATCGCCGTGCACAACGCCGTCGTCATCGACGACGATGGCGATGGCACCGAGTCGCTCGTCATCGCCACGCGCTTTCCGTCAACGAGCGGCTACCCACCTGTCATGCGATGGACCCCCGCCGGATGGGTCGACGCGACGCCCGGCTTCGCGCTGAGCGTCGGTTCGTACCAGGCGAATGGCGCCGTGCTCGCCGCCCACGACTCCGACGGCGACGGGCGCGATGAACTCTTCGCATCGGTGAGCGTGACGGCGGGGGGCACACCCGTCGCCGCGAAGATGGCGCGTTGGAACGGAGCGACGTGGCTGGCCTCGGCTGGATCCGCGCCGCCGCTCGCTCTCACCAATCGCGTCTACTCGATGTGCGAGGCCGACGTCGATGGTGACGGCGACCTGGAACTCGTCGCTTCGGGCTGGCTCCCGAGCTCGACGCCGGTGGGCAGCGCGCCTCAAGTTGTCGCCTTCGACGGAACCTCGTGGAACGCCGTGGGCGGCGCCTTTTTGACGGGTGCGAGCGGCACCTTCAACGGCAGCGTCTACCGCGTGGCACGCGCCGCGATCGGCAAGCGTGGCGAAACCGGGCTGTATGCCACCGGCGGATTCACCATGGTCGACGGCCAGCCCGCGGCCAACATCGCCCGCTGGAATGGCAGCACGTGGACCGCGCTCGGCGCCGGTCTCCCGGGCGGCATCGGTCTCGGCGCGAATCACGCGATGGTCGGGGTGGACATCGATGACGACGGTGCGCGCGAACTCGTCGCGATCGGCTCGTTCGTGTCCGAGGGTACCGACGTCCTCAACCGTGCCGCCTCGTGGGACGGCACGTCGTGGAGCGCGGTTGGGCCGCGGGCAAGCAGCCTCGGCCTCGACGGCGTCTCCTCGGCATCGGTCGTCTTCGACCACGATGGCGATGGCCGCGCGTCGATCATCGCGGGCGGTCGGTTCAGCCTCGCGGGTGCGATCGATGCGAGGAACATGGGGGCCTTCGACGGAACCTCATGGCAGGCGATGGCCAATCCCTGGGCTCTCGGCGTTGACACACTGCTGATCGAGGACCTCGACAGCAACGGAACGATGGAGCTCTACGCAGCTGGTACCACCGATGTCCTCGTTGACGATGCCTACTACGCCCGCACGATCGCTCGCTTCGTGCCGTCGAAGTCCGGCGGATCGTGGGAGCAGATCGGCGGCAACTTCAACTCGACGATCTCGGCGCTCGAAGGGTACGACCACGATGGTGACGGCCTGAAAAGCCTCCACGCAGGCGGCGGTTTCCGCGTGGGTGTAACGAACGCCACCGGCGTCGTGCGCTGGAGCGGCTCTGCGTGGGAGGTCGTCGGTACGCTGCAATCGCAGCGCTTCGTCAACGCGATCATTGCCTACGACGACGACGGCGACGGCATCGAGAGCCTGATCGTCGCCGTCGGTTACCACGACCCCGACACCGTCTTCCCACGTGCCCTCAAGTGGGCAGGGGACGCCTGGGCGCCCCTTGGCTCGATGACGAGCGGACACCTCTTCCAGTTCCAATCGTTCGACCATGATGGCGACGGGCAGGAATCGCTCTTCGCCCATGGCCACTACCGATCAGGCGTGAACCAACTCCGTTTCTCGCAGCGGTTGGATCGCGGAGCATGGACGTTCTTCGGCCCGACCGACGCTCCGTTCACGCGTCCGATGGCGGCCTCCGGTCTCGTCCGATTCGATGAGGACGGGGATGGCGTCACCAGCCTCTACCTCAACTTGAACGATCCCTTCTACGGGACATACGGCGCGATGTATCGTCAGGAGCAGTCGGGCTGGAACCAGATCGCGTCGGACCTTGCAGGTGGGCCCGAGCAAGCGCACGTGGTCGACCTCGAGAACAATGGAATCGCTTCGCTCTACCTTCTCGGCGCGATGCTCGCTCGGACCGATACGTGTGGATCCTCGATCGCGGTGATCGACGTCTGCGGCAACGCGTGCCCAGCCGACCTCGATGGCGATGGATTGATCGATGCGTCCGATCTCTCGCAGCTCCTCGCGTCGTGGGGAAACTGCGCGAAAGGCTCGTGTCCCGCGGATCTCGATGGAAGTGGCGATGTCGGTGCGGCCGATGTCTCACTCCTGTTCGCGTCGTGGGGTGCGTGCCCGTAAACGGCGAGGCTTCGTCTGATGGATCGCCGAAGGCCGGAAATCCGCATCGGCGCCCAACTGGCAAGGAGGCGAGCCGACGACGACACCGTCAGTTGGGATGCCGTGCGAATTGAAGCTCGGTGCATCCGTCAGAGAGAGCCTTGGGACTTGCTTCGAAACTTGGGCACACGATGCAGCGCTTCGGTTCGCGGCCTTCGCGGATCGAGGCGCTGTGTCTTTCTGCAGGAATTCCCTGTCAAACGCGTCGATTCGCTTTGGTACGCTCTCGACCTTCTCTTCGGTCTCACTAGGGATATCCACATGAGTTTCACCATTGAATCCGTTCACGCCCGTCAGATTCTCGATTCCCGCGGTAACCCGACCCTCGAGGCCGAGGTCGTCTTGCAGGGAGGCATCGGCGGTCGTGCCGCAGTGCCCTCTGGCGCGTCGACGGGTGAGCACGAGGCGGTCGAGCTCCGCGACGGCGATAAGTCGCGCTGGCTTGGCAAGGGCGTGATGAAGGCGGTCGCGCACGTGAATGACGAGATCGCGCCTGCGGTCTTCGGCCTCGACGCAACGGGGCAAGAAGAGATCGATACGGTGCTTCTCGAACTCGACGGAACCGAGAACAAGTCGCGCCTTGGCGCGAACGCGACGCTCGCGGTGTCGATGGCCGTTGCACACGCGGCCGCTGCTGCGACGCGCCAGCCGCTCTATCGCTATCTCGGCGGCGTGGCGGCGAAGACGCTGCCCGTTCCGATGATGAACATCCTCAACGGCGGCAAGCACGCCGACTCGAACGTCGATATGCAGGAGTTCATGATCCAACCGTATGGCTTCTTCGATTTCGAGGAGTCGCTGCGTTGCGGGGTCGAGTGCTATCACGCGCTCAAGAAGGTCCTGCACGACAAGCATCTCGCAACCGCCGTTGGCGATGAAGGTGGCTTCGCGCCGAATCTCAAGTCGAACGAAGAAGCACTCGAACTCATCGCGATCGCGGTCGAGAAGGCGGGCTACAAACTCGGCGAACAAGTCTTCATCGCCCTCGACCCCGCGATGAGCGAACTCGCGAACGAAGCGAAAGAACGCGGCAAGGAAGGCTATTGCTTCTTCAAGTCGAATCCTGATCGCATCGCTTCGAGCGATGAAATCATCGACATGTGGGCATCGTGGTGCGCGAAGTTCCCGATTGTTTCGATCGAGGATGGTCTGGCCGAGAACGATTGGTCGGGTTGGCGCAAACTCACGGAGCGGCTTGGTTCAAAGATCCAACTCGTCGGCGACGATCTCTTCGTGACGAACCCGAAGTTCCTCGCGAAGGGCATCGAGGAGAAGTGCGGCAATGCGATCCTCGTGAAGGTGAATCAGATCGGAACGCTCAGCGAGACGTTTGCCGCCGTGAACCTTGCGCATCGCTCGGGCTACCGCGCCGTGCTTTCGCATCGTTCGGGCGAGACCGAAGATTCGACGATCGCCGACATCGCCGTCGCCACCAACTGCGGGCAGATCAAAACGGGCGCGCCGTGCCGTTCGGACCGCACCGCGAAGTACAACCAGTTGCTGCGCATCGCCGAGGAACTCGGCGCGAACGGTGTGCTCGCGAAGCGGCGCTGAGCGCGGTTTCGGCAAGCGACGCAGCAAAGAAAAGCCCCGCGAAACGAGTCGTTCCGCGGGGTGCAGGAGCAACTGCTTGGGCGCGCCGATCAGCGCGGGCAGGGGCCCCAATTCGAGAGTACCGCCGAGAGATCGGTCGCGCCGACGATGCCATCGTTGTCGATGTCTGCGTCGAATGGTCCGGCTGGCGCCTGGCCCCATTGCGAGATCACAGCGGCAAGGTCGATCGCATCGATCTGCCCGTCTTCTGCCACATCGCCCACGCAGGGAGCTGGGAAGTACGTGTCGTCCTCGACCGTTGTGGCGCCACCCATGAGCACGCCGTTGTTCAGCCCAGTGGCGTCGGCCGCTCCATCTTCAAAGGTGTAGCTCGCAACGAGGCCGGGGTAGGCGCTCGTCTCTCCCGGGCCGATCTGCGTGAAGAGCGATGCCTCGATCTGTGCAGCACTTCGCTCAACCGTCCAGATGCGCAGGTTGTCGAGCGATCCGAAGAGTTGTGAGTTCGCGGAGCCGGGTTGCAAACCGACGAACACCGGGTAGTTGGTGGCCTGCATCGCCCCGTTCGATCCAACCACCGTGCGAATCAACTGGCCATCGAGGTAGAACTTTGCGGTTCCAGTGGACTGCTTCCAGGTGCCCGCGATGTGGACCCACTCATTCCGAGGGAGGGTGTAGCCGTTGGCGCCATTGACATCGGTCGCGGGGCCGCAGAGCGAGAAGCCGGACGCGTTCGCGGCAACCGCGGGATCGATCCCCCATTGACAGTCGCTCGCAGCGCTCTTTCCGAGGCGACCAAATCCCGTCTTGTTTCGAAAATACAGCCAACACTCCACCGTCAGTTCCGAACTCGCCGCGAGTGACGCCGAGTGCGACACGATCATGTAGTCACCAACCGCAGAGAGCTTGAGCACGCGATTCGTTTGCGCAGGCGGGAGCCAGTTGTTGTCGACGGTGATGGCCGCCGCGCCCATCAGCGTTCCGTTGTTCGCGCCCGTCGAGTCGGTGGGCCCGTTCTCGAAGGTGTAGCTCGCAGCGAGCCCCGGGTGCGAGGCGGTCTGTCCGGCCGCGATCTGCGTAAAGCGAAGATCAGCGATCTGCTGCGCCGTGCGTTCGACCGTCCAGACGCGGAAGTTGTCGATCGAGCCGATGAGCTGCGAGTTCGCGTACCCAGGTTGCATGCCGATGAGCAGGGGATACGTCGTTGCCTGCATCGGCGCGGTCGAGCCGACCACCGTTCGGGTCAGTTGGCCGTCGATGTAGACCTTCGCCGTACCGGTCGATTGCTTCCAGGTCGCGGCGACGTGTACCCACACGTTCTGCGGCACGGTGAACTGGTCTGCGTTGAGAACGTCTACAGCGGGGCCGCACAGCGCAAAGCCCGTCGCGTTGGTGCCGACCGACGGGTTCAGACCCCACTGGCAATCGCTCGGAGCAGTCTTCCCGATGCGTCCAGAGCCCGACGTATTGCGGAAGAGCAGCCAGTACTCCACCGTGAGTTCAGAACTCGCCGCAAGCGAGGTGGAGTGTGGAACCGTCATGTAATCGCCAACCGCAGAGAGTGTCAGCACGTGATTGTCGGCGGCACTGCCGACGGACGACGCGGCAGCGGCGAGCAGCGCTGCCGGAATCGCGGCGCGGCTGAAGAGGCGACCATTGGAACGGATCATGGGTTTCTCCAGTTTCGATCGGTGATAGATGCCGTGCTCACGAACAACCGAGAGCGACGGCAGCCTGAGAAACGCGACATGCGTCGCAGTTGCTGCCATCGACTCACCACCATTTTCCTGCGATAGGGCCATGGAGCGCACCCATCCACGCCGCTTCGACTTGACGGCCGAGAACCGAATCCGCTCCCTCCGCCCGCGTGACATCGATTCTCAACGCCTCGAAGAACGCCCGAGCAACTTCGGGGCCATCGAGGTACCCAATCGCTGCAGCGACCCACAGCCGAGTGCCAAGCGTCAGGCGGTGATCTGCGCCATGCACCGCCGTGAGATCAGCTTCCAACGTGCGGCCCTCGGTGACCGTCTGTTGCCAGATTGATCGAAGTTGCTCTTGGTCGTACTCGGGAAGCCCCGGCTTCTTTTCAAGACAAGACTCGACCGCTGCTGCGCATCGAAACCCAACGAGCCGCGCTCGGGCCGAGAGCACCAAGGGATGAAGGCGGTCCAGTGCTGCAGTGGCGCGCTCAAGTACGGGCGGGTACTCCGCAAGCAACTCGACGAAGTTGTTCATCTCCGCGCGCCGGAAGTAGAACGACCACTTCATCTGCTCGCGATCGTCAAGCTGCTCGACGGCAGTGGCGAGCTCTGCTCCGAGTGCGTTGTGGTTCATCCCATCGGGCCAAACGAGTTCCTTGCCCCAGAGTCGAACTTTGCAGCGAATCGCGGCCCGATCCATCGGCGCTCCGGCCTCGTCGAAAGCACGCAGCGCCGCTTGCCACGATGCAACCATGTCTAGGCCGCTTTCCGCGACAAAGGTCGGACCGTCGCGCATCGCGGAGGCGCGGAGCAGCGCGTCGCCGCGCACGGCGTACAGACGGCCTCGCGCGAGTGCGATATCGCGTTCGAGAGTGCCCGTGCGCGGGTTCGGTTGCCTGTCCAGACCGGCGAGCGCCTCATCCACGAGTTGCACCGCTCGATCAGGAACCTCGACCGACACATAGGCTTCGCCGATCACGGCGGCGATTTCAGCAGCTGCCACTGGATCGAGTTCGGCCGCGTTGCGTGCTCGGCGGTCGAGCGTGGTGTCGAGAAGTTCGACCATGAGTTGCCGATCTCGACCACGCGCAATCGCAGGATCGATGCCCGCGAGGACATCCCGAAGCGCTTCGACAACTTCGGATGATCGTTGCGCTTGGAGTTCTGCGCGTGTGCGCTCTTGTTGTGCGATCGATGCCTGTACCAAGGCCGCCACTGTTGTGGCCGCGATCAAAAAAACGGCGCTCAAGACTGTGGTCACAAGGACGCGGTGGCGTCGTGCGAATCCCGCCATGCGCTCGAGGCGCCCCGCCGAGCGTGCGGTGATCGGCTCGGCTGCGATCCAACGACGGAGGTCGGCAGCGAGTGCGTCCGCGGACTGGTACCGCTGATCTGGTTGAAATGCGGTGGCCTTTGCAACGATCGCGTCGAGGTCGCCCCGAAGCCGTCTCGCCAGTGACTCCGCGGAAAGGCCGCCACGTGCGATGGCACGGGACGTCATGGCGGTCGGATCCGCCTTGGCCGCGTCACGCACGGCGCGCGACGGGCTGCGTGGAGGCGGATCGTGGATTGTGGCGCGCGCAGTTGGCCGACATCCCGAGAGCAACTCCGCGAGGATGACTCCGAGCGCGTAGACATCGGACCGGGTGTCCGCGCGGGGTTCTTCCGTGGAGAACTGCTCCGGCGCCATGTACGCGGGCGTGCCCAACCGATGGAGATCAACGGTCCGGGTCGCGCCATCGTCGACGTCGACCGCTTTGGCAATGCCAAAGTCGATGACTTTCGGGGCGGGGGTGCCTTGGTCGGACGGTACGACGATGATGTTGCCGGGCTTCAGGTCGCGGTGCACGATGCCCTGTGCATGCGCGGCTTGAACGCCATCGCATGCCGCAGCAAAGACGTGGATCCGATCGCCCAAACTGAACCGACCATCGTCACAGGCGACGGTGATCGGGTCACCATCGAGCAGTGGCATCGCGAACCAAGGACGTCCGTCCTCTGTGATCCCCGCGTCGAGAATCGTCGACACGTTCGGATGTTCGATTCGCGCGAGGGCACTTTGCTCGAGCGCGAACCGTCGAAGAATGTCGCGCGTGTCGAGACCCCGCTTCAGAATCTTGATCGCAACGCGCCGAGATGCGGGCGGGTCTTGCACAGCGACGTGCACCTCACCGTATCCGCCTTCACCGAGTTCATCGATCAGGGTGTACTTTCCGCATCGGCTTGTGCCAACGGCGAGGGCATCGTCGAGATCATTGCCGAGGCTCCGGAGGCATTGATCGATTGCGGCGAGAGTGCTCTCGTCGCGGTCGAGTGGCGTCGGCTCTGAGCCGATGGCGATTCGCCGTGAATCGTGGTGGCCAACGTCGCTCATGTGATCAGCCATGAAGTTCGCGCAACTTGGCAGCGAGTGCAAGCCGACCCGCTTCGAGGTCGCGGAACGCGGTGCGTTCACTCACGCCGACCAGTGTTGCGACCCGTGCGAGTGGAATGTCGCCAACGAGATGAAGCGTGATGATCTCCATCTTGCGGGGATGCTCGACGGCCAAGGCCTCCATCGCGGAAAGAAGCGCGTCTCGATGGACGAGTGATCGGATGACCGTCGGTGACTTCGGATGACTCGTTTTGGTCGAGAGATCAAGTTCGATCTCCGGGTCATCGATGGATCTCTGGGACTGTCCTCCGCCGCGCTTCGCCCGCCGACGATTCTTACTCGCATCGGCGAGCACGCGCGCCATGAAGACGGTCGCAAGGCCGCGAAGGTGCTCTTCTGACGAGGGCTTTTGTCGCTGCTGAAGCAGTCGAATCACACTCTCCGCGATCAAGGAGGTTGGACTCAAACGCTCGGGGTGCGAGCGATTCCGAAGCGCCCGAGCAGCGAGCCGTCGGAGCGTCGCGTAATGCTGTTCGATGAGCACTGAGAAGTGTTGAGAGGCCATAGAAGAGCGAAGAGGCTTCGGTGTACGCGACACCCGAGCGAATTCCTGTCATCGATCTGCATGACGAACAACGGATCCCGATGTCCCTCGTGCCGCGCGGGGGCGAGGACCCACGACATGTTGGAATCACCCTCTGAAGATCGCGCCGGCCTTCTTGCCGACGAGCGCAGCCGCGGTCGCAAGCGCGACGCCAAGGAACGCCATCGCCCACACGCCGAGCGCGCTCGCCACGCCCGGGCCGTCGCCGAGGCGCTCGGCAAGCGTGAAGATCGCCTTTGTGATCGGGTAGTCGGCCTCGCGCTGCGCAAGGATGAGGCTGTCCGACACCTCAAGCATCGCGAAGCAGAACGCGAGGATTGCGCCTGCGGCGAGATTCGCGGCCAAGAGCGGGAGCACGATCTTGCGCGTCACGCGCCAACGGCTTGCACCGACGTTGAACGCAGCTTCTTCAAGCGCCACCGACGTCTGCTCAAGGCCCGCAGCAGCGGAGCGAACGACGTAGGGGAGCCGTCGCACCGCGTAGGCGAGGATCAGGAACGGGATCGGGTTCGGTGTCGCGCCGAGGATGTTGCCGACCGACTCAAGCGGGCCGCCCGGTCCGAACGGCCAGCGGAGACTCGCCGCGACGAGCCCGAAGGCAAACACAAGCCCCGGCACCGCGAGCGGCAGCATGACCAACGCGTCGAGAACGCCGCGCCCACGCACCGTGCCGCGCACGAGAAGCCGCGCAACAAAGAGTCCAACCACGACGTCAACGATCGTCGCGACGCCCGCAAAGATGATCGAGTTGCGCACCGCGCCCGCTGCGAGCGGATGCGAAATCGCTTGAACGAAGTGGTCCAACGTCCAGCGCTCGGGCAGGATCGATCCATACCACTGGCCATTCGCCGCGAGCGCCGTACCGATGACGCCAACATGCGGCAGCATGGCGATCAGTGCGACCATCGCGAAGAGGCCTGCAGCGATGATCCCAGAGTTTCCCGTGAGCGGCTTGAGCCCCGCGCCCGCGCTCGCCTTCGCGAGCATCGCATGGCCCTTGCCACCGAGAATCAATCGGCCGACGGTGTACGAAAGAATCGTTGCGCCGAGCATCACGGCCGTCAGCGCGTACGGCTGTCGCGACGCTTCCATTTCCTTGATGCCGTTAAAGATCTGCACCGGCGTCGTCTTCGTGAACTCGAGCATCAG